>JANWIR010000077.1 GCA_025449805.1 Acidimicrobiales bacterium
CGCGCCCCTGGGACCAACAGTGGAGCCTGCGCATTCAACAGGTCCTCGCCTACGAGAGTGACCTCCTGGACTACCCCGACCTCTTCGCGGGTTCGACCGTGATGGAGGCCAAGGTTCACGAGTTGAGCCACGCCGTGCGTGAGGAACTCGACGAGGTCCTGGCCCTCGGCGGGGCCTTCGCGGCGATTGACGAACTCAAAAGTCGGCTCGTCAAGAGTCAAAGCGAGCGCGTGGCGCGCATCGAATCGGGTGAACAGGTCGTGGTTGGTGTCAATCGGTTCCGCGAAACGAGTGATTCGCCCCTCACCGGGGACGGCCTCGACGCCATCGTGACCGTTGACCCCGCCGTCGAGGCGCAACTCGTCGCCGACGTGCGCGCCTGGCGCGAAAACCGCGACGTGGACGCCGTCGCCAGCGCCCTCGCCGAACTGCGCCGCGTGGCGGCCAGTACGGCCCCCGAGGACAACATCATGGTTCCCACGATTGCCCTGGCGAAGGCGGGCGGCACGACGGGCGAATGGGCCAACGCGCTGCGCGAGGTCTACGGCGAGTACCGCGCGCCCACGGGCGTGAGTGCCGCGGCCAACCCGCGCGGCGAGCGATTTAGCGAGCTGGCGATACGCGCCAAGGCCCTCGAGGTCCGTCGCGGCGCCCGCCCCAAGTTGCTCGTCGCCAAGCCCGGACTCGACGGCCACTCCAACGGCGCCGAGCAGATCGCCGTCGCCGCGCGCGACGCCGGCTTCGAAGTGATCTACCAGGGGATTCGACTTTCGCCCGAAGAGATTGTGGCCGCCGCGCGCGACGAGGACGTGGACCTGATCGGTCTGTCGATTCTCTCGGGGTCCCACTTAGCGCTGGTACCGCGCATCCTCGAGGGACTACGCGCGAACGACGTCGAGGCCGCGGTCGTGGTGGGCGGCATCGTGCCCGAGGAGGACGCCGAGCGTCTGCGCGCGCTCGGGGTCGCGCGGGTCTACACGCCGAAGGACTTCTCGCTGGGCGACATCATGGACGACCTCTTGACGATGGTGGAGTCCGCTAGCTGAAGTTGCGCGGTCGACGATTCACCAAGGGGCCCGCGTTAAACCAGCGTCCCGAGAATCGCCAGGCCGGCGTCACGTCACCCACGCGCCGACGCTCGACGCGCAACAACTCTTCGGCCGCCGCGATGACCGCGGCCATCTCCTCGGCCGGGAGTTCGGGCCGCGGCGCGAGACCGTAGTTCACAGCGGCAAGTTCCCGTGCTTACGCTTGGGCAGGTCCTCGCGCTTGCCGCGCAGCAGGTCCAAGGAACGCGCGAGCACGCGGCGCGTCTCGGCCGGATCGATGACGTCATCAATAAAGCCACGTTCGGCCGCGATGTAGGGGTTGGCGTAGCGCTCTTCGTAGTCCTCAATCATTTCGAGGCGCGTGCGCTCGGGGTCGTCGGCGTTCGCGAGTTCGCGCCGGTGCACAATCTCCACCGCGCCCGAGGCGCCCATAACCGCCAACTCCGCGGTCGGCCACGCGTAGGCGAGGTCGGCGCCGATTGACTTGGAGTTCATCACGACGTACGCGCCACCGTAGGCCTTGCGCGTGATAATCGAGATGCGCGGCACGGTGGCTTCGCAGAAGGCGTAAAGCAACTTGGCACCGTGGCGGATAATGCCGCCGTACTCCTGGTCCACGCCCGGCATGAAGCCCGGCACGTCCACGAAGGTGATGATCGGCACGTTGAAGGCGTCGCACGTGCGCACGAAGCGCGCGGCCTTCTCACTCGAGTCGATGTCGAGGACGCCGGCGAGCACCTGGGGTTGGTTGGACACGATGCCCACCGTGTGGCCGTCGATACGCGCAAAGCCACAGGTCACCTGCTGGGCGTAGGTGGCGTGCACTTCCATGTAGTCACCGTCGTCGACGACCGCCGTGATGACCTTCTTCATGTCGTAGGGCTGATTCGGTGACGACGGCAAGAGGTCGCGCAGGTTTTCGCACAGTCGGTCGGGGTCGTCGCCACTCATGATGCGCGGGGGTTCTTCCATGTTGTTCGACGGTAGGAACGACAACAGGTAGCGAACCTCGTCGAGGACACTCTTCTCGTCGGGCATCACGAAGTTCGCCACGCCCGACTTGGTGGCGTGAGTGATCGCCCCGCCGAGCTCTTCGAGCGTCACGTCCTCGCCGGTCACCGTCTTCACGACGTCGGGACCGGTAATAAACATGTGGCTCGAGTCCTTCACCATGAAGATGAAGTCGGTGAGGGCCGGCGAGTACACCGCCCCACCGGCGCAGGGACCAAGAATGACCGAGATCTGCGGCACCACGCCCGAGGCGCGCGCGTTGCGATAAAAGATGCCGCCGTAGGCGTTGAGGCCAGCGACACCTTCTTGGATGCGCGCGCCGGCACCGTCGTTCAGTCCAATGATGGGCAGACCCATCGACGTGGCAAGGTCCATGATCTTATGGATCTTCTCGCCGTGGGTCTCGCCGAGCGCACCACCGAAGACCGTGAAGTCCTGGGAGTAGACGCAGACTTTGCGACCGTCGATCTTGCCGAATCCCGTGATGACGCCGTCGGTGTAGGGACGTGAATCTTCGAGGCCCATACCCGAGGCGTAGTGGCGGTTCAGCATGTCGAGCTCTTGAAACGAGTCCTCGTCCATCAAGTACTCGACGCGCTCGCGCGCGGTCATTCGACCCTTCGCGCGGTGACGCTCAATCGCCTTTTCCCCACCGGCGGCGCGGGCTTCGGCCTTACGGGCTTCGAGTTGCGCGAGGCGTTCTGCCATTGAGTGCTCCATGGGTTCTCAGGCTAGCCAAGGCACCACGAGCTCGCGGCGAACGAACGCGCCCGCACGCACGCGCGCGAACGGATAGGAACGAACTTCAGGCTTACTTGGAAGTAAAACTTTCGGCGTTACCGCTTAGTAGGACGTCCTAGGAAGTCGCCGCCGGGTCCTCGACGAGTTCAATGAGCGTGCCGAAGGATGTCTTCGGATGGACGAAGGCGACGGTCGTGCCGCGCGAGCCGGGTCGTGGCGCCTCGTCAATCAATCGACTGCCGCTGGCGCGCAGTGCGTCGAGCGCTTGCGCACAGTTCGCCACGCGATAGCCCACGTGGTGCAGACCTTCGCCCTTCTTCGCGAGGTACTTCGCGACCGGCGAGTCCTCGCGCGTGGGGGTGAGGAGTTGGATGTAGGAATCGGCGACGCGCAGGAGCGCCTCGGCGACGCCGTCGGACTCGACGACCTCACGGTGCTCCACGGTCGCGCCGAAGTTCTCGGCGTACCATGCAATCGCGGCGTCGAGGTCAATGACGGCGATCGCCACGTGGTCAATCTCGGTCAGTAGTGGTTCCACGTGGCTACTCCTGGGAATCGTGACGGCGGAAAATGGTGAGGCGTTCTTCGCCGACCTTCGCGCGCAGCTCGGGGTTGGTGATGCCCAAGCCCTCGCGCTGCGCGACGCAGAGCACACCAATCTTGCCCTCGTGGCGGTTGTGCTGCACCTCGTAGGCGGCCTCGCCGGTCGCCTCCAGGGGGAAGACCGCCGACAACGGCGGCACGACCTTGCCGTCAACGATGGTTTGATTCGCCGCCCAGGCCTCGCGGTAGTTGGAGAAGTGCGAACCCTTGATGGTCTTGAGCTTCATCCACAGGTGTCGATTGTCGTACTCAATCATGTAGCCACTGGTCGCGGCGCACGTGACGATGGTTCCCGCGCGCTTGGTCACGAAGACACTGGCGCCCATGGTGGAGCGACCGGGGTGCTCGAAGACGATGTCGGGGTCGTCGCCGACCAGGTTGCGAATGTCCTTACCGAGCCGACGCCACTCACTCTCGTCTTGGGTGTGCTCGTCCTTCCAGAATCGGTAGTTCTTCTCGCGACGGTTGATTACGTACTCACAGCCCAACTCCCGCAGGGTCTGGACCTTGTCCTCACTCGAGACCACGCCAATGGGCACGCCACCGGAGTTCAACACGTGCTGCACCGCGTACGATCCAATGCCGCCCGAGGCGCCCCAGATCAACACCTTGTCGCCTTGGGTCACCGGCGCGCCGTTACGCGACACGAGCATGCGATACGAGGTCGAGTTGCACAACGCGTTCACCGCCGCCTCCTCCCAGGACAGATGGGTGGGCTTGGGCATGAGCTGGTTGGCCTTGACGACCGAGATGTCGGCGAGTCCCCCAAAGTTGGTTTCGAAGCCCCAAATACGCTGATTGCCGAGCATCGAGTCATCGTGGCTCGCCGGGTCTTGGTCATCGACGTAGTTGCAGTGCACGGTGACCTCGTCACCGACCTTCCAGTTACGCACCGCCGAGCCGGTGCGCAGCACGACGCCCGAGGCGTCCGAACCGACTACGTGATAGTCGAGCGCGTGGCGCTTGCCCCAGAACGACTCCTTCCCCAGTCGGTCCAAGAAGCCAAACGTGGAGACCGGCTCGAAGATACTGGTCCACACCGTGTTGAAGTTGATTGACGACGCCATAACGGCGAGGTAGACCTCGTCAGGGGCGAGTTCGGGGAGCGGTACCTCGCCGACGCGCAGACTGCGTCGCGGGTCCTTCTCCTCGCTCGGGACCCCGTCGAAGAGGTTCTGATCTTCGCGTCGTACGAAGACCGCCCGCGTCGAGATCGGCATAGGTAGATCCGCGAGCACCTCGGGCGCAGCCCCGGCTCGCACGGCGTCAAGTATCTCAGTCATCTGCGCGAGACTAGTGGGCCGCCTCGGCCCGCACACCCCTTTTTCGTTCCTCGTTGACCGTAGGGGCGAGCGTCTATCGTGGACCCGTGCCCGGGGGGCGTCGAAGGAGAGTTCATGTCGCGCAGTGTGATCGTCGCGGGTAGCCGCACCGCCATTGGCAAGTTGTCGGGGGTCTTCGCGACCGTCAGCGCCCAGGATCTGGGCGGCGTCGCCATTAAGGGCGCGCTCGAGCGCGCCGGCGTCGACCCCCAGAGCGTGGACGCGGTCTTGATGGGCCAAGTCATCCAGGCCGGTCAGGGCCAGATCACGGCCCGCCAGGCGGCCGTCGCCGGAGGCGTGCCAATGAGTGTCCACGCGACCACGATTAATAAGGTCTGCCTCTCGGGACTGCAGACCCTCTACTTAGCCGATCTCATGATTCGCGCCGGTGAGGCCGCCGTCGTGGTCGCGGGCGGCATGGAGTCCATGACCAACGCGCCCTACCTCCTGCCGGGCGCGCGAGCCGGCTACCGCATCGGTGACCAAAAGGTCGTCGACTCGATGATGTTCGACGGGCTCACCTGCGCCTTCGACCACTGCGCGATGGGTCTGGCCACCGAGCGCTACAACGCCGGCGCCATCACGCGCCAACGTCAAGACGAGTTCTCGGCGCGTAGCCACCAGCTCGCGGGCGCCGCGATTGCCTCGGGCCGCTTCGCCGAAGAGATCGTGCCCGTCGCCGTCGCGCAGCGCAAGGGCGACCCGCTCCAGGTCGCGACTGACGAGGGCGTGCGCGCCGACACCACCGTCGAGTCACTGGCCGCCCTGCGCGGCGCCTTCGAAAAGGACGGCACCATCACCGCCGGTAACGCCTCACAGATCTCCGACGGTGCGGCCGCGCTGATCGTGATGTCCGAGGAGCGCTGCCGCGAGCTCGGACTCACCCCCCTCGGTGAACTCGTCAGTTACGGCCAGGTAGCCGGACCCGACGCGTCGCTCCTCACCCAGCCCTCGCGCGCCATCCAGCAGGCCGCCGCCAAGGCGCAGCTCGACGTCAAGGGTTTCGACCTCTACGAAATCAACGAGGCCTTCGCGGCGGTCGGACTCGCCTCGGCCGACGATCTGGGTATCGACGAGAACAAGATCAACGTCAACGGTGGCGCGATTGCTCTCGGTCACCCGGTCGGCATGTCGGGAACGCGACTGGCGCTCACGGCACTCTACGAACTGCGTCGTCGTGGCGGCGGTGTCGCGGCGGTCGCGCTGTGCGGTGGTGGCGGCCAGGGCGACGGCGCGATTCTGCGATCGCTCTAGTCGGGCACCACGCGTTCGACCAGTTCGTACGCGCACTCGTCCACCCGGCCCGCGCCGTGGAGGCCAATCACGCAGAGGCCGGCCGTCGGATAGCCGTCGCGAAGGACCTCACCGGTCAATGCCCACAACAACTCGGCCACGCTCGGGTTGTGCGCGACGACGAGTAGCGAACGCTCGAGGGTATCAATCGCCGCTAACGCCGCTAAGAGGTCATCGGCGGAAACGTCACGTTGTCCGTTGTAGATGGCGGGCGAGTAGGTGACGTCGTCGACGAACGACGTGCCCGCGAAGGCCAACTCGAAGGTTTCTCGCGTGCGCGCGGCCGCGCTGACTAACGCGAGCGTGGGACCGTAGCGACCGAGGTCGTCGGGGTCACTGACGCGACGACGAAGTTGCGCGCACTGGGCTACGCCGCGCGCGTGCAGGGCGCGCTCGACGTCGCTCGCCCCGACCCCGGCCGGCACTGCCTTCGCGTGACGCACGAGAATGAGAGAACGCACGTCCTAGTTTGACTCAGCGTTTAGCCTGTGGGCGTGCTGACGCCCCTGACCTACCTGCAAGCCGTCCTGATGGGCCTGCTCCAGGGCGTGACCGAGCTCTTTCCCATCTCCAGTTTGGGCCACTCGGTGCTGGTGCCGAGCCTCTTTGGCTGGCACAACCTCGTCGCGGCCCAGAGCCAACCACGATCGTTCTTCCTCGCCTTCATTGTCGGGCTGCACGTCGGCACCGCCGCCGGACTCCTCGTCTACTACCGCGCCACGTGGTTCGAGCTGGCCCGCGGGCTCAGCGATCAACTGCGCCGCGCTCGCGAGCGCGGCCCGCGCGTGTTGTGGCGCCTTGATGAAGCCACCACCAACCCGTCGTACCGTCTGCTCGCCTTGCTGGTGCTCGCCAGCGTGCCGGTCGGTCTCGTGGGCTTGGTCTTTGAAAAGAAGTTGCGCGTGCTGTTCGCGAAGCCCCTCGACGCCGCCATCTTTCTGACGCTCAACGGCGTCATCCTCTTACTCGGCGAGTGGCTCCGTCGAGGTCAGGGTCGTCACGCGCGACGACGCACACTCGCCACCATGAGCCCCCTCGGGGCCGTGGTGATTGGGGCCTCGCAGATTCTCGCGCTCTTCGCGGGCATCTCGCGTAGTGGCGTCTCGATGGTGGCCGGGCTGCTGGGTCGCTACAGCCACGAAGAGTCCGCGCAGTTCTCCTTTCTCCTCGCGACGCCGATCATCCTGGCGGCCGGCGTGTTGAAACTGCCCGACCTCTTTGGCCCCTTGGGCCACGGCGTGCGTTCGCAGACGCTGGTGGGCGCACTCGTCGCCGCGGTCGCCGCGTACGTGTCGGTGCACTTTTTAGTGCGCTACTTCACCACGAAAACGTTGACGCCCTTTGGCCTGTACTGTCTCGGCGTGGGCGCGTTTTGCGTGGCCCACTTCGCCTAATCGTTGAGGATCCGTCGCCCTTCGAGCGCGCGGCCCAACGTGAGGTCGTCGGCGAACTCGACGTCGCTACCGACCGGCAGCCCACTGGCGGGCTGCGAGACGACGAGTCCGGGCACCTGCAGCAGTCGACTGAGGTACATCGCGGTGTGGTCGCCTTCAACGTTGGAGTTGAAGCACAGGATGACCTCCTTAACGGGTCCGTGCAGTCGCTGCAGCAGCTCTTGAATTCGCAGTCGATCGGGCGTGACACCCTCTAAGGGATTCAAGACGCCGTGGAGCACGTGGTACGTCCCGCGAAAGGCACCGGAGCGTTCGACCGCGACGACGTCGGGCGGATTCTCGACGACGCAGATAATCGTCTGGTCGCGGCGTTCGTCGGCGCAGATCACGCACAGTCCACCCGTCTCGGCGACGTTGCAGCAGCGCTCACAAAAGGCGAGTCGGGTCGTCATTTCGCGCAGTGCCTCGGCCAGTCGTTCGACGTCTTCGCTTGGTTGGCGCATCATCCAAAAAGCGATGCGCTGGGCCGACTTGGGCCCGACGCCGGGGAAACGTCCCAGTTCGTCCACCACGGCCTGCAGGGCCGGTGGGTAGTTCACGAAATCTCCTCCGCGCCCGGGAACATTTCGGTAATCAGGTGCGCCGCCGCGGAGTCGACCACGACGACGGGGCCGTCGTCGTCGCCCTCGTCGTCGAAGGCGGGCTCGCTCGGCGACGGCGCGCGCGAAACGTCACTGATCGAAGCCCCCATCAGCGACGGGTCCACAATCCAGGTCAGTTGCATCGGCGTTTTGAACTCGTGCTCCATCGCGCTGCGCAGGCCCTGCGCGATCATCTCCGTATTTTGGCGTGACTCCTCACTGGGTACCGCAATCGTGAGGGTCGTCCCGCTGAGCCCGTCCACGCGCGCCGTGCGCAAGAGCAACTGGGCGGACCGCGACGTGCGCGGAATGACGTTGGCGATGAAACGTTCGCGCACGTCGTCGAAATTGAGCGCCGACGCCTCGACGGGTGGCGTCACGCGTGCGGGTTCGGGTGCGGGGGCACTTGGGGGCAGCGCGTCCTCGTCACGCGGCGCCGGAGGAATTGGCGCCGACGCCTCACGCCCCCGGGAAGGTGCTGCGTCCGTGGCGCTCGCGCCAATCGGCCGACGCGGCGGTGGCGGTGCGGCGGGAGCGGGGGCCGGGACTTGGCGCACCCCGCGCTCGAGTTTGCTTAAGCGTTCGTCGAGCGCCTCGTAGGTGGTGTCCAAATCGGGCCGCACGAGTCGCACGAGTGCGACCTCGAGGGTCACGAGTTTCTCGGACGCGCTCTTCATATCGCGAAGGGCCCTTCCTAGCGTTTCGAGCACGCGCACGCTGCGCGCCAGACCCAACTGTTGGCCCCAGCTACTCAGTCGTTCGCGATCGTTGTCGACGGCGTCGGCGACCTCGGGGGCAACCTGCAGTAAAAAGATCTGACGAACTTCCGCGACGAGACTCTCCGTGAGCTGCTCGGGTTCCCACCCTTCGTGCGCGAGCGTCGCGAGCGCGCGCAGCGCCTCAACCGCGTCACTGGCCACCAGCGCCCCGAGCAAGGAATCAAAGGAGGGCTGGGTCTCATCCAGGGCGCCCGTCGCCAGCAGTTGATCGAGCGCACTCAGCGCGTCGCGCGCCGAACCACGTCCCAAGCGAACCGCGGCCTCGATGGTCGCGTCGTCAGCGCGCAGTCCCGCCGCGTGGTCCACTTCGCGCAAGAGCGACCCCAACGTGTCACCCGCGAAGAGACGAAACTCGAGGTGCTGCGTGCGCGAGCGAATGGTGGGCAACACTTTGTGTGGGTCGGTGGTCGCCAAGACGAAAACCACGTGCGGCGGGGGCTCCTCGAGCGTCTTTAACAGCGCGGCCGACGCGGCCTTCGAGAGTTGGTGCACCTCGTCGAAGATGTAAATCTTCCAACGGCCCGGCGTGTTGTGCCACGCACCGGCGGTGATCTCACGAATGTCGTCGACCCCGTTATTGGACGCGGCGTCGAGTTCCACCACGTCGAGCGACGTGCCCTTCGCAATAGCGACGCAACTCGCGCAGACGCCACAGGCGTCACCCTCCACCGGGTTTTCGCAGTTGAGGGCCTTCGCGAGTACGCGCGCCGTGGTGGTTTTGCCGGTGCCGCGCGGACCGGAAAAGAGGTAGGCGTGCGACACGCGATCGTTGTTGACCGCACCTTGGAGCGCGCGCACGACGTGATCTTGACCGCGGAGTTCACCGAATCGTCCCGGTCGAAAACGGCGATACAGCGACGTCACGCCTTCGACTTGAATCAGGGACGACGAGGGCTCACTCACGCACCGATGCTAACGGCGCGCTGTCGCTCGCCGAGGTCCAAAGCGGTGGCCAGGCGATCCGTGGCACCCAACACAATCCGCTGAGAGCTGCTGGCTTCCACCCCTGACTCGGTTCACGAACGGTCGTCGCACGGGACCCGACCACCGCTTTCAATCTCGGCGCCGTCAGTTTACCGAAGAACCCGTTCGTGCTCCGTGGCACGGGCCCGTCGAAGCACCGTGAGCCGGAAAGTCGCTGGGCGTCGTCAGGTAACCTAACGAGCCGGCATTCGAATCACGAAGGGTGCCCCTGGAGGAGTGCGAGAGCGGCCGAATCGGCACGATTGGAAATCGTGTGAAGGGAAACCTTCCGTGGGTTCAAATCCCACCTCCTCCGCCACGTTGTCGCGAGCGACGGTCCCCGCGTGGATCCGTCAATCGCCGGAAAGGAAATCATGGAAAAGAAGTCAAAGCCGGCCACCATCAAGGGCGTCGCCGAAACGTTCACAGGCGAGGTCTGGATCGATCCGATCGTGACGGGTGAAGAGCCCTCGCGCATCCGCGTGAACTCCGTTCGCTTCAGCCCGGGTGCGCGCAGTGCCTGGCACTCGCACGTCTTGGGTCAGACCCTGTGCGTCACCGACGGCGTCGGCCAGGTGCAGACCAAAGGTCAAGAGCGCGTCATCATTCAAACCGGCGACGTCGTCACGACACCGCCGCACGAAGTCCACTGGCACGGTGCGCTTAGCGATCACTACATGACCCACCTCTCAATCACCGAAGGTGTGGGACCGAGCGACGAGCCCGAGACGAACTGGATGCACCACGTCACCGACGCCGAGTACTTCGGCGAGTAGCGCTTAGATTGCCGGCGAGCGTGGCGGTGCCGTCAGCGCCGCGACGCGAAAAAGTCGCGCAGTAACGCGGCGGACTCCTCGGCGCCGACGTCGTAGGTCAACGTCGCTTCGTGCAAGAGTCGCGGATCGCTCAAGAGGTTGTAGCGCGAGCCTACGGCGCCCGCTTTTTCGTCGAGGGCGCCAATGACGACCCGCTCGACGCGCGCGTTCAACAGCGCCCCCGCGCACATCACGCACGGCTCGAGCGTGACGTAGGCCGTCACGCCGTCCATACGCCAGCGACCTTGCGCGAGTGCCGCTCGACGCAGCGCGACGACTTCGGCGTGCGCGGTCGGGTCCGCGTCCACCTCACGGCGGTTCTCGCCCACCGCGATGACCTCGTCGCCCCGCACCAGCACGCACCCCACGGGCACGTCCTCGTGCGTCGCCGCGAACGCGGCGGCCACCAGCGCTTCGCGCATAAATCGCTCGTCGTCGGACATCTGGCGAGCGTAGCCAACCACGCTGGGCCCCCGAAAGTGGGTCTCGTGGTCGTTGTAGACTCGGTCACGGAGGGGTGCGAGAGCGGCCGAATCGGGCAGTCTCGAAAACTGCTGTGTCTACGGGCACCGTGGGTTCAAATCCCACCTCCTCCGCCAGCGAACAACGGGTGACTTCGGTCACCCGTTTTCGCTTCTCGCGCGACGCTAAAAGACGCGAAGTACGCTGGAAACGTTCACGCCACGCGCAACGTCC
>JANWIR010000078.1 GCA_025449805.1 Acidimicrobiales bacterium
ATGGCCATGCCGACGCCCGTCGCCGGAGCGGCCCACGAGCGAACGGTGCCGTTCGTTAAGAGATTGCGGACCCACCCAAAACCAAAGCCCGCGAGTAACGACGACGCCGAGAGCGTGGCGAGGGCCATGGCTCCGCCGACGACGAAGGGCTTAACCCGTCGTCGCAACGCGACGTGCGGGCCGACCCAGGTCCAGGCAACGAAGGCCAGACCAATCGCGGCCGGCGCCTTGATGGCGGTCGCCAGCGAGCAGAAAAACAGCGCCCACAAGGGTTTTCGCTGCACCGCCAACGCCACGCCCACGACCAAGAATCCGGCCATAATCGCGTCGTTGTGGGCGCCGCCAATCAGCGTCAAGAGCACCAGCGGGTTCATCGCCGCCAAGACGAACGCCTCCCCCGGGTCTCGCCCGAGGCCCTTCGCGAGCAGCGTGATGCCGTAGCCAATCAGGGCGACCGCGACCACCTCGAGCAGTCGTAGCCCCACCACCGTCCAGAGCTGGTGGTGCCGGGTGATCTTGTCGATCGAGCCATCGAGGAACAAGAAGAAGGGTCCGTAGGGCGCGGGCGTGTTACCCCAGAGTGGGTCGACGGGGTTGACGTAGGAGTTCGCGCCCTGGCCCAGCGTGAAGGGCCCGTACACGTAGGGGCTGATGTGAAAACTCGTCATCTCCCCCTGCGCGGCGTAGCTAAAGACGTCGCGCGAGAAGAGCGGTGGCGCCACGATCATGGGGATCGACCAGAGCGTGAGCATTCCCCAGAGCGCCTTCAGTGGGGCGCCGCCGTGGAGCTTCATGACCTCGGCCAGGCGCAGCCACACCCGCATTAACAACAACAGCCCGCCGTAGACCAGCACGATCGATAAGAGGTACTTCGTCTCACTCGGCGTGCCGACTTGCGTGGCCGCGGGCTCGCCGAAGAACCAGGTGTTGGTCATGTTGAGCTTGAACGGCGAGTTGGTGAACGATCCGCCGGCGAGAATGAGCGACATCGCGACGAGGCCGAGCAGGGCGGGCTGCCAGAGAAAGCCCCATCCCTCGAAGGGCCCGGGCGTGAATCGTCCGAGGGGTGTGTAGCGGCGCTCGAGTAACGACACGCCTTGTTCGAAGCCTCGCGCGAGTCGTTCGTACGTGTGGCGCACGGTGGTGACCCACGAACTGAGTCGGCTCACGTCTCTCCTTTGTGCTCGCCCGACGACACCGTAGTGCGAACGTCCTTCGGGCGTGGTCAGCCGCGCTGACGCGTAGCTGACCGTGGTGGGCCGGGAGGGATTTGAACCCCCGTAGGCAAAGCCGTCTGGTTTACAGCCAGATCCCATTGGCCGCTCGGGCACCGACCCGTGGACGATTCTAGTGAGTGGCTTCCCCCAGTCGCCAAACGCCACGACGCTCTACGCTTAGGACATGCCGACTTTTGACATCGTTTCTGAGGTCGACCTGCAAGAGGTCCGTAACGCGGTCGACCAAGCCAACCGGGAGGCCTCGACCCGCTTCGACTTCAAGGGGACCGACGCCGTCATCACCTTTTCGGAGAAGGAACTCGCCCTTTCGGCCTCCACCGAGGACCGCCTGCGCGCGCTCTATCAACTGCTCGAAGAGAAGATGGTGAAGCGCTCGGTCTCACTCAAGACCCTCGACCCGGGCAAGATCGAAGAGGCCAGTCACGGTTCGGCGCGCCAAAAGGTGACGCTGAAGGCGGGCATCACCCAAGACGTGGGTAAGCAGATCAATAAGGCGATCAAGGAGATGGGACTGAAGAACGTCTCGTCGTCGATTCAGGGCGATCAGGTGCGCGTCACGGGTAAGCAACGCGACGATCTCCAACAGGTGATCACCAAGATGAAAGAAGCGAACCTCGACGTGCCGTTGCAGTTCACGAACTTTCGCGACTAGCTCTTCAGGCCCTCTTCCACCGCGAGGTGCTCTTCAATGTCCTCGAGGGTGTGGACCTGGAAGATGCGGTTAAACACGAACAACTTCAAGATCCAAAATACGCCAAAGCACGTCAGGTTGGTACCCGTCACCAGCGCCGTATTGGCGAGGTGACTCCAGTTGTGCGAGTGAACCTCGTGCTTGGCCCACCACGCGCCGAGTTGCGAGAAGGCGATGCCGATCATCGACATCAACCAGAACGGCACGATCTCTTGACGGAAGTGACTACGACCGCGCTTGCCCCACGTCCAGCGTCGATTCAAGTTGTAGGCCGGCAAGGTGCCGATCAGGTTGCCCGCCAGGGTCGACCACATGACGCCGGGAATAATGCGAAAGCCGTAGAGAATCGCGATAGACCCGAAGGAAACCACCGTCGTAATCCCCGAGGTCAACGTAAAGCGCACGAGTTTGCGACCACGGTGGGTCTGCGACCACACGACGAGTGACTGAAGACGGTCGCGCATTACCCCCCAGCCTACCGGCCGGTAGTGCGGCCCTCGGAGAACGCCGTCAACAATGTCACAATGGAGAGATGAGTGAAGCCCTGGAATTCCTGGTCGACTTGTTGGACCTGGAAACCATTGAGGTCAACACGTACCGGGGACGCCACCCCGCCGAGGAGCGCCAGCGCACCTTCGGCGGCCAAGTCGCCGCGCAGGCCCTGATGGCGGCGGGTCGAACCGTCGAGCACGGTCGGGTGCACTCCCTCCACTCCTACTTCTTGCGCCCGGGCGATCCCACGACGCCAATTCTCTACGAGGTGGACCGGATCCGCGACGGCAAGAGCTTTACGACCCGACGCGTGGTGGCGATTCAGCACGGTCGCGCTATCTACAACATGCAGGCCAGTTTCCACGACGACGAGGTCAGCCTCGAACACCAGATCACCATGCCCGAGGTGCCGGGCCCCGAGACGATCGCGCCACTCTTCGAGCGCGTGCAACAGGAGTTCGGCGACGTCGACGAATGGTTTAAGCGTCAACACCCAATTGACCAACGCTTCATTGGTGAGGTGCCCTGGAGCCCGAAGCGACCCAAAGAGCCCTACCAGCGTTTGTGGATCAAGGCCGACGGCGCGTTACCCGACGATCCCTTGTTGCACGCGTGCGTCGTCACCTACGCGAGCGACATGAGCCTCTTCGACGCCATCTTGGCGCCACACTCGATCCGCTGGGACGACGGCTCCTTCATGGGCGCGAGCCTGGATCACTGCATGTGGTTCCATCGCGACCTGCGCGCCGACGAGTGGCTGCTCTACGACACCGATTCACCGATTGCCCACGGCGGACGCGGACTCGCCCGGGGTTTTCTCTTCGCCCAGAACGGCGAGCTCAAGGTCTCTATGGTGCAAGAAGGATTAACGCGCGTCCTGAAAGAGGGGTAACGACATGAACCTACAGTCCCGGGTAAACGACTACGAAGCGGCGACCCACGAAGTCTTGCGCGTCTTCGAAGAAGTGAACTTTGAGCGCCTCGATCGCCACGTCGAGGGATCGTGGAGCGCGCGCCAGATCATCCACCACCTCGCCGACTCCGAGACGCACAGCTACCTGCGACTGCGTCGGCTCATCGCCGAACCACCCGGCTCGACGATCCAGGGCTACGACGAGGCGGCCTGGGCGTCCAACCGCACCCTGGGCTACGAGCAACTGCCCGTGGAACACGCCATGGACATCTTTCGCACGGTGCGTCGAGGATCGCTCGACGTTCTACGTCGGCTCCAGGACCGCGACCTCGCGCGCTACGGCGAACACTCCGAGTCGGGTCGCTACACCCTGGACGTGTGGCTGCACATCTACACCAGCCACCCGCGCGACCACGCCGAGCAACTGCGCCAGGCGATCGCGAGCTAACCGCGCTGGGCCATCGGCACGAAGTCGCGCTGGTCCTTACCGATATAGAGCTGACGCGGCCGGGCAATCTTCATGTCCTGGTCGAGCAGTTCCTGGAAGTGCGCGAGCCACCCCGAGGTCCGCGGTATCGCGAAGAGCACGGTGAACATCTCGGGCGGAAAGCCCATGGCCTGATAGATCAGCCCCGAGTAGAAGTCG
This sequence comes from Acidimicrobiales bacterium, assembly GCA_025449805.1. Classification (GTDB taxonomy): domain Bacteria; phylum Actinomycetota; class Acidimicrobiia; order Acidimicrobiales; family RAAP-2; genus RAAP-2. The sequence continues at coordinate 3,981 of JANWIR010000078.1, forward strand.
ACGTTCGGGTAGAGACGACGCGAGATGAAGTAGTCGTCCTTCAGCGCAATCTCTTCGAGCTTGAGGGCAATGTCCAGTAGGGGACTCTTGCCGGTGACCTTGAAGACCTCGTCGGCGGTCTTCTTGATGATCTTCGCGCGCGGGTCGTAGTTCTTGTACACCCGGTGGCCGAAGCCCTCGAGCAGGGCCTTGCCGGACTTCACGGTCTCGACGTAGGCCGGCACGTTCTCAATCGAACCGATTTTGGCGAGCATCTTCAAGACCGCCTCGTTGGCGCCCCCGTGACGCGGCCCGTAGAGCGCGGCCGTCGCGGCCGCCGTGGCGACGTAGGGGTCACCGTGGGAACTGCCCACGGTACGCATCGCGGTCGTGCCGCAGTTCTGCTCGTGGTCGGCGTGCAAAATGAACAACACGTCGAGGGCCCGGGCCAAGATGGGGTCGGCCTCGTAGCGCGGCTCGGCGACCTTCCACATCATCGAGAGAAAGTTCTGGGTGTAACCCAACGAGTTGTCCGGGTAGACGAAGGGCATACCCACCGAGAAGCGGTGCGCCGCCGCGGCCAGGGTCGGCATCTTCGCGATGAGGCGCACAATCTGCTTACGCAGCGTTTCGGTGTCGTCGAGATTCTTCGCGTCCTTGTAGTAGGTCGACAACGCGGCGATCGCCGAGACCAACATGCCCATCGGGTGCGCGTCGTAGTTGAAGCCTTCGAGGAAGCGCTTGCGGACGTTTTCGTGGATGTACGTGTGGTACGTGACTTCCTTCTCCCAGAGGGCGAACTCGTCGGCCGTCGGCAGTTCGCCGTGCAACAACAGGTAGGCCACTTCGAGGTAGGTCGACTTCTCGGCTAGCTGCTCAATGGGGTAGCCCCGGTAGCGCAAGATGCCCGCTTCGCCGTCGAGGTAGGTGATCGCCGACTCCGCGGCCGCGGTCGCCATGAAACCCGGGTCGTAGAACCAGACGCCCGGTACCGCCTTGGTGAAGTCCTTCGCGGCGATGCCGCCGTTTTCGATAGGAATTTCCTTCGTCTCACCGGTTCGGTTGTCGGTCACGGTAATGGACTCAGTCACGATTCCTCGTTTCAATGTGGGGGCGTGGATATCGTAGGTCAACTCGCGAGTAACCGAATCACTCAACCGTTGCCCGACGGCGAGACGACGACCTGATACGTCGCGACGTGCGTGAGCGCACTGCCGCCCGGAGCCCCGACGAGTCGAACCGTCAGCGTCGCGTGCTCCGAGGCCACAATCGCGATGGGCCCGGGCACGAAGGCGTAGGACCGCAGCGGTCCCAGCGTGGCGTGCAGAACTTCTTGGTAGCCGCTCAGCCGTGACGAGCGCGGCACCAGACGCACGATCAAGGTAACCGCCTGATCAACGTAGGCGCCATTGGTGACCGACACCCCAACGCGAAACGAGTTCACCGGGGGTAACAACATTTCACCCGACGACGACGGTAGGGCCGCGGGGCTCACACTCAGGGCCGACAACGCAACAGCGCGCGTCAGCGCCAGCGACGGCGCGTGGCGCAACTGAGTGAGCGCCGAGGTGCTCGCGCTCGCGACACTGACGGCACTGAGTTCGTCGAGGCGCGCGCGACCCGGTTCGCGACGCAGGGAAAAACGAGCGCGGTTCCAGGTCTGCGCGCTCGAGGTCAACGTCGACGCGGGCGCGGCGTCGGGTTCGTAGGGGGTCGACGCCTGAAACGGCAAGGTGAGTGCGGTACTGACACTCGCGAGCAACGATTCGTAGGCCGACACGCGCTGCAACGTCGTCTGGTACAGCGTCTCGTTGACGTCGTGGACCAGATTTGGTCGACGTAACAACTTGGCGAACGGCGCCCACGACGCGAGGTCGTCGTTGAGCTGGGTCAGGCGTGCCGCGAAGACCGGTCGCGACAACGTCGCGCCGTGGCTCAACAGGTAACCCAGACGTTGATCGAACTGGTTCTCCCTCGTTAGAAGGGCGTTCGCGCCGGCCGCGAAACTGAGGTTCTCGCTACGGCGCGGGCCACTGGCGTGGTGCGCGGCGCGCGACACGTCGCGCGCGAAAATCAGGGCGAGCAGGGTTAGGACCAGCGCGATCGTTAACAGCACGCTTTGGCGCCGGCGTTGCGCGCGAGTTCGGGCCACGAAGAGCCAACTTACTCGTCGAGAAAATCGGTCTCCTCGAGACTCTCCAGCGACAGGATTTCCGAGGCCCCGGGATCGGGGGCGTTCTCCTCGACGCCCCACAGCGTGCGATTGGGTTGATGCGTCAACTTTTCGATCGCCGCCAGTGCGGGTAGGTCCTTCGCGTGCGTGGCGCCGCCGAGGGTGCGGACCTGACGAGCCGTCACCAACAGGCGGCTCTCGAAGGAGTCGACCATTTTGTTGTACTGCTCCACGCTGGTCGCGAGGGCCTTGCCCATGCGGTCGACCGGTTCGGCGACCAGTCGAATTCGGTCGAAGAGCCGCTCGGCCTGGACGTAAATCTCTTCGGCGTTTAACGCCAACTTGTGTCGATCAATGACGACCGCGACCGACCACAACAGCGACAACAGCGTGGTCGGGCCCACAATAAGAACCCGCTCCTTCGCGGCGTGTGCGTACAACTCACCGTCCGCTTCGAAGGCCGCGGTGATCGCGACGTCACTGGGGACGAAGCACGCGACGAACTCGGGCGACGGCTTAATCGCCGCCCAGTACGCCTTCTCGCGCAACGTCTTCACGTGCGCGCGCAGGTCGCGCGCGTGCTTGGCGTAGAGCTCGCGACGTTCCTCGGGGTCGGTCGCGGCCATCGCGGCCTCGAAGGCGTCGAAGGGAAACTTCGCGTCCACGGCGATGCGCGAGCCGTTGGGCATGTTGACGACGCAGTCGGGTCGCTGGGTTTTGCCCGACTCCGCGGTCGCCGAAACTTGAAGGTCGTAGTCAATCCCCGACTGCAGACCGGCCGCTTGGAGGATGTTGGCGAGTTGGATCTCGCCCCAGCGCCCGCGCTGATCCGAGCGCCCGAGCAGTTGGTTGAGCCGGCGAGTCTCGTCTTGGGTGCGTTTCTGCTCCGCTAAGAGTTCTTCGGCTCGGTGCTTCACTTCGCTCAACGCCCCGACGTGCTGCTTGTCGAACTCGGTGAGCGAGCGCTTGTACTCCTCGAGGGCCTGCTTGAGCGGGGTGAGGGTGCGGTCCAGTGTTTCACTGCGCTCCTTGTGCACCTGCTCTTGACTGGCGTTGAACTGCGCCACGGTGGTGTGCAGCACCCGATTCGACACGTTCTCAAAGACCGTCTCCATCTGCGCCAACGCGTTCGCGTGTTCGTCGCGCAGTCGCGTGATGGTCTCGTGGGCGAAGGTGAGCTCACGCTCGCGCACCAGTAACTGCGCCGAGACCTGGGCCGCCGCCTCGCGGGCGGCGCGACCCCGCGTGTTCACGACGACCCCACCGATCACGAGACCGACGACCAGACCCAGCAGTGCACTCAGAACGACCACAATCAACCTCCCCTATCGCCCCCACCCTAGAGAGAACCCGTCACACGCCACTAGCCTTGGGTCGTGCCGCGCCTCTTTCGCCTCGGGTCGCAATCCGAAGCCCCCGCGCCCACGCTCGTACAGCTCAACGAGGACTTACGTCCACGCGTCGTCCACCTCTTCGCGCTGGTTGGTGAGGCCATCGCGGGCGCGACGCACGCGCTCCTGGCCAACGACCGCGAACTCGCTAAACGCGTCGTGGCGCAAGACGTCATCATCGACGACCTCGTTAATGAACTCGTCGTCGCGGCCGAAGTCGAGCTACTCGACGACGCGCCACGCTCGTTGCACGATCGTCGCGAGCTACTCACGTTGCTGCGCATCCTGCCCGAAATTGAACGTAACGGCGACCTGGCCGAGCACGTGGCGCGGCGCGCGGCGCGCGGACTGGGCGCCGAGATGAGTCCGCGTTCTCGCGGACTCATCGAACG
>JANWIR010000079.1 GCA_025449805.1 Acidimicrobiales bacterium
CGTCGAAGGCCTTGCGCACGGGTCCGTCACACGACGGCACGCACAAGACGACGTCGATACTCACAAGAGGGGGAGGTAGCGCTCGAGCTCGAAGGGGGTCACCTGACCGCGGTAGGCGTCCCACTCCGAGCGCTTGTTGCGGAGGAACCATTCCACGAGGTGACTACCGAGGGTCTCGTGGAGCAGCGTCGAGTGCTCCATGAGGTCGACGGCTTCGCCGAGGGACTGGGGCAGACTCGCGGTGGCCACGCCTTCTTTGGGCAAGGTGTAGTTTCCCGTAACGCCACGAAGGCCGGCGGCCAAGATCACCGCGAAGGCCAGGTAGGGATTCGCGGCGGGGTCCGGCGCGCGGTACTCCAGGCGCGTCGAGTCAATGCGACCGGGCTTCACCGTGGGTACGCGCACCAGCGCGGCGGAGTCGAAGCGGGCCCAGGTGGCGTTGACGGGCGCTTCGCCACCGGGAATGAGTCGCTTGTAGGAGTTCACCCACTGGTTGGTGATCGCCGTGATCTCGGGCGCGTGTGTGACGAGCCCCGCGATGAACTTCGTCGCGACGTCGCTCAGTCCGTAGGTCTTTTCACCGATGAAGGCGTTCTTCTCGTCGCGCCACAGCGAGAGGTGCGTGTGCATGCCCGAACCCTGCACGGGCGCGAGCGGCTTGGGCATGAAGCTCGCCGTGACGTTCGACTGACGGGCCAGTTCTTTAATGACGTGGCGCACCGACATCACGGTGTCGGCCATGGTGAGCGCGTCGGTGTAGCGCAAGTCGATTTCGTGCTGTCCGGGCGCGTCCTCGTGCTGGGCGTGTTCCACGCCGATGCCCATCTCTTCGAGGGTCAACACGGTGCGTCGACGTAGTTGGCTGCCGGTGTCGTCGGGCAGTAGGTCGAAGTAACTTCCGCGGTCGATGGGGCGCGGGTCGGCCGTGACGTCGAGACCCTGAAAGTAGAAGAACTCAATCTCGGGCGCGACGAAGAAGGTGTAGCCCTGTTGGCGCGAGGTGTCGAGTACGCGACGGAGCTGTTGGCGGGGGCAGCCCTCGAAGGGCGTGCCGTCAATGTTGACGATGTCACAAAAGACGCGCGCCACTCCGGCACCCTCTTCGTACCAGGGGAGTAGTTGGAAGGTCGTCAAATCGGGACGCGCTAAAACGTCAGATTCCTGCACGCGCGAGAAGCCGTCAATGGCGCTGCCGTCAAAGGTCATGCCCTGATCCAGCGCGTCCTCGAGTTCGGCGGGCGTGACGTGAAAGGCCTTGTGGCGACCGAGCACGTCGGTAAACCAGAGTTGGACGAAACGAACCCCACGCTCTTCGACGGTGCGAAGGACATACTGCGCCTGGCTTTGCATGGGGGACATTCTCGCACCTTCCCGGCGCCTTGCGCGAAGGCCCCATTAAAGAGACGAAGCCCCGCCGCCGCAGCGGCGGGGCTTCGTCGCGCGTCCTAGCGTCGGGCGGCCTTCTTGGCCGGCGCCTTCTTCGCAACCTTTTTGGCCGGCGCCTTCTTCGCCGGTGCCTTCGTGGTGGCCGCTGACTTGGCGGCGGCGCCACAGATGGTCTCGGTAATCAGTCGGGTGACGACGTAGGGATCCACGTTGGCGTTAGGGCGACGGTCCTCGAGGTAACCCTTCTTGTCCCTCGCGACACCGCCGGGGATGCGAATCGACGATCCACGGTCCGACACACCGTAGGAGAACTTCGACCAGTGCGCCGTCTCGTGCGCGCCCGTTAAGCGATCTTCGATGCCGACGCCGTAGTTCTTGATGTGCTCCTCGACGCGCGTGCCGAGGGCCTCACAGCCCGCGATGATGGCGCTCCAACCGCCGTTAGCGCGCATGGCCTTGGTGGAGAAGTTGGTGTGCGCGCCCGCACCGTTCCAGTCGCCCTTGACGGGCTTGGCATCGAAGCTCACGTCGACTTCGAACTCTTCGGCAATGCGCTCGAGGAGCCAACGAGCAACCCACATCTGGTCGCCCATCATTACCGGGCTCAACACGCCCAGCTGGAACTCCCACTGACCCATCATGACTTCGGCGTTGGTGCCCTCAATGGCGAGGCCGGCGCGTAGGCACGCGAGCGTGTGGGCCTCGACGATGTCGCGACCGGGCATCTTCGTGCCGCCGACGCCGCAGTAGTACGGACCCTGCGGGGCGGGAAAGCCCACCTCGGGCCAACCGTAGGGGCGTCCATCCTTGAAGAACGTGTACTCCTGCTCGATGCCGAACATCGGCTCTTGGTTCGCGTACTTCTTCTGCGCTTCTACGAGCGCGGCGCGCGTGTTCGTCGCGTGCGGCGTCATGTCGGGGTTCAAGACTTCACACATCACGAGCACGTCGTTGGGACCGCGTAGCGGGTCGGGGCACGTGAAGACCGGCATCAACACGCAGTCCGAGAAGTGACCCGTGGCCTGGTTCGTGCTCGAACCGTCAAAGCCCCACACGGGTGGCTTTTTGCCGTCGCCGACGATCTTGGTCTTGCTCCGCAACCCCCGCGTGGGCTCGGTTCCGTCAATCCAGATGTACTCAGCCTGATACGACAAGGGTGCTCCTTACAGAAATGGCGCCGCGACCATTCGCGACCCTCTCCAGTCTGGCGGGTCGAATCGGCGCGAACCCGGGCGTTCTGTTAACCCCGTGTAAAAGGTTTCCCCGAAGGGCCCCCAGACGGCACCGGTAGGCTCGTCGTGTGGCCACCCTGCGTCTCGCGCTCGCGCAGATGAACGCGGTGGTCGGCGGACTGAGCCAGAACGTGGCGACGCTGCGTCGATTTCGTACCCAAGCCACCGCGTCGGGGGCTGATCTCCTGGTCACGCCGGAACTTTCGCTGATGGGCTACCCACCCGAGGATCTGTTGCTCAAAGAGGGCTTTATTGAGTCCGGCCGTTTCGCGTTGGCCGAGTTGGCCCTCGAGCGCGCGATGGCCCCGATGCTGGTCGGCGCGGCGCTCGCCGAGGGCGTGTACGGCACGCGACTCGCGCCGGCGAGCGATTCGCGCGACGCCGGCGCCGACGGACCCGGCGATCTTCGGCCGCGTATTGCCAACGCCCTCGTGGCACTGGGTGACGGCGACGTGGTGGCGGTCGCGACCAAGCGACTCTTACCGAACTACGACGTCTTTGACGAACGCCGGTACTTTCACCCGGGTCTCGGTGATCACACCATCGTCAACGTCAACGGTGTGGCGGTTGGGATGCTGATCTGTGAAGACGTGTGGATGAGCGACGGCCCGGCCGCGCGCTTAGCCGCACAGGGCGCGACGTTGCTGGTGGTCGCCAACGCCTCACCCTTCGCGCGAGGTCGACGCGACGAGCGCGAGGCGATGCTGCGCGAACGCGCGCGCGAAACAAACTGCCCAATTGCCTACGTCAACCTCGTCGGCGGTCAGGACGAACTGGTCTTCGACGGCCAGAGCGTGGTCGTGAACGAACACGGCGACGTGCTCGCGCGCGCCAGCGCCTTCAGCGAAGAACTCCTGGTGTGCGACGTTGAGGCCCGCACGTCGCGCGAGGGCGTGACCCTCGCGGCGGACTATCCCCGTGACGAACGCCGCGTGCGCGCCGCGACCGCGAACCACGTCAGCGATCCCCTCGACGACGTGGCGGAGATCTACGAAGCCTTGGTAATGGGCACGCGGGACTACTTGCGCAAGAACGGTTTTCGCACGGCGATTATCGGACTGTCGGGTGGGGTTGACTCGTCGCTCGTCGCGGCGATCGCCGTGGACGCCGTCGGCGCGCGCGCGGTGCGGGGTCTGGCCCTGCCGAGTCGCTACTCGTCGGACCACTCGCTCGACGACGCGCGTGAGCTCGCGCGTCGACTCGATCTGGAACTCAACGTGGTGCCGATTGAACCGGCGCACGCCGCGTTCGCCCAAATGCTCGCCGACGTACTCGGCGGGCCGCCCGAGGGGTTGACCGATGAGAACCTCCAGTCGCGGACGCGCGGCGTGCTGTGGATGGCGGTGTCGAACGCCACCGGGGCGATCGTGCTCACCACGGGCAATAAGTCCGAACTGGCGACGGGTTACTACACGATCTACGGCGACTCGGCCGGTGGGTTCGCGGTTATTAAGGACGTGCCGAAGACGCTCGTCTACGAACTGTGCCACTACCGCAACGAACGCGCCCGCCGCGACGGTGATCCCGAGCCAATCGCCGAGAGCGTCCTCGTCAAGCCACCCTCGGCCGAACTTCGCCTCGACCAGCGCGACGACCAGTCGCTGCCGCCCTACGACGAGCTCGATCCTTTGCTCGAGCTCTACGTGGAAAATGACGCGACGGCCGACGAGATGATCGCGCTCGGTTACGACCCCGCGCTGGTTCGCCGCATCACGCGACTGGTCGACAACTCGGAGTACAAACGTCGCCAGATGCCGCCCGGCGTGCGCATCTCGAAAAAGGCCTTCGGGCGCGATCGTCGCATGCCCATCACGAACGCCTTTCGCGTGGAGGACCAGTGAGCGACGCCGATCGCGCGCTCGCGCGCCATCTGCACGCCTGCGTCGCGACGATGTATCACCACGTGGGCTCGGTGGCGCCGAGCTTTACCAACGACGCGTACGCGGTGTGTGCCTACGAGAGCGCGCGCCACTTCGGGGCGCTCGCCTTTACCTGGCGCGCGCTGCTCGACGGCGAGGCGCCCGGTGAGATCGCCCTGGTCGATGAGGTGCTGACGCGCGCGGCGCGCGATCACACGGGCGCGACGACGCTTTACGCCGTGGCGATCGTGGTGGGGCCCCGTCTGTTGGTGAGCGCGCGTGACGCACTCGAGGTCCTGACGGGAACTGATTTTTCCCGGACGGCGAGCGCGACGCTGGACGTCACGTTGGCCGAAATGCGCCGGGTGGAGGGGGCCTTTGCCCGGTCCATTCCCGACGTCGACGAGGCGTGGCGCCGCGAGGCCCGAGCGCTCGTTGACGTCCTCGAGGCCGGTGGAATGGCCGAAAGTCTGGGTCTCGGGGCGTAGGTTGCGCGCCTCCGTATAACTACCGATGCCGGGGGAAGCCCCGGCGCGTAGCCGAAGGGGCATCATGGCCAAAGACCGTATCGATCGCGACGACGAGGACCTCGTTCGCCTCTACCTGTCGGACATTGGCCAGTACACCCTCTTGACCAAGGACGACGAAGTCCACCTGGCCCAGACCATCGAAGAGGGTCGTGAGGCCAAGGCGGAACTCGAGGCCGCCGAGACTGACAAGAAGATCAAGATTACGCCCACTAAGAAGCTGGCCCTGAAGCGAACCGTGCACCGCGGCGAGCAGGCCGAGCGCGACTTCGTCCAGTCCAACCTGCGCCTCGTCGTGTCAATCGCCAAGAAGTACCAGGCCTCCGGTCTGCCCCTGCTGGACCTGATTCAAGAGGGCAACCTCGGCTTGATGCACGCGGTCGAGAAGTTCGACTGGCGTAAGGGCTTTAAGTTCTCGACCTACGCGACGTGGTGGATTCGCCAAGCCATTACCCGCGGTATCGCCAACACCGGTCGTACCATTCGTCTTCCCGTGCACGCCGGCGACACGCTCGCGCGGGTGCAAAAGGCCCAGTCGCGCCTCGAGCTTAAATTTGGCCGACCGCCAACCATCAAGGAACTCTGCGAAGAGTGCGAAATGCCCGAGGACAAGCTCATCGAGGCGCTGCGCTTTCGCTCCGAGCCCATCTCGCTGTCCGAGCCCTTGCGCGAAGACGGTGACGCCGAACTCGGCGACGTGGTCGAGGACCGTTCGGCGGAGTCACCCTTCGACGTCGCGGCCGTCAAGATGATGCCCGCCGCCATCGAAAAGCTGCTCCAGCCCCTCGACGAGCGTGAGCAGAAGATTCTGCGAATGCGTTTTGGTCTCGACGGCGCCGGGGAGATCCGCACGCTCGAGGACGTGGGCGCGGAGATGAACCTCACGCGCGAGCGGATTCGCCAAATTGAGGCGCGCGCTATGAGCAAGTTGCGCCACCCCTCGTCGGACACGGGCGCGCGGGACCTACTGACGCTCTAGTGGCGAGTGAGTCGCGTCCGTCCGAACAGGGCGGCGACGCTTAACACCAAGGCACTCACCACGAAGGGCGTGTGCGAACGCGTGCGGCGCTTCGCGGTGACCGGATGGGTGAAACTCAACTGGGGCCACTGATTCTCCTGCGCCAGGCGCGCGAGTTGGCGATCGGGGTTGACGGCGTAGGCGTGACCCACGGCGTGCAACATCGGCGCGTCGGTTTCGGAGTCGGAGTAGGCGTAGGACTCGGTGAGATCGATGTCACGGGCTTTCGCGAGCTCGCGCATGGCGACGGCCTTATTCTCCCCCTGGTTGAAGAAGTCCATTTCGCCAGTGAACTTCCCCTGATCGTCAATCGTCGCGCGCGAGGCAATGGCGCCGTCGAGACCGAGGAGGTCGGCGAAGGGTTGCACGATTTCCTCGGGGGCCGAGGAGACGAGCCAGATTTCGTGACCCTGTTGACGGTGGTGGTCGATGAGGTCGAGCGCCTCTTGGTAGATCAGGGGCTCAATGACTTGGTTAATGGTCTCGTCGACCAGTCGGCGCACTTCGTTGCGATCCCAGCCCTTGGTGATCTTGAGCACCGATTGGCGAATCTGTTGCATGCGCGCTTCGTTCGCGCCGAAGCGCTGGAACATGACGTGGCTGAAGGCCGCCCGATACAAGGTGCGGCGATGCAGGAGGCCCCGGGCGTGCAGCTCCGGTCCGAGGGCGACCATGGAGGACTTGGCGATGACCGTCTTGTCGAGATCGAAGAAGGCCGCTTTCACGAGACCATGCTAGGTCTGGTGGATAAGAAAATCTTGAAGTCCGCTACCCAATGAACGCGGAGGCGCATTCGTAGGTCGCGTCCTCGCGAGCGAGCACGATGACGTGGTCGTGTTCGAGAAAGTGCATGGTGGGTACGGGGGTCATTGGCTGGTCGCTACGCACTACCGCCACCACGCGCACGGCGTCCCCCAGTTCAAGCTCGTCGAGGGTCAGATTACGCACGACGGCGGGCGCACTGGCCGCGAGCGTGACCTCGATCAATTTCACGCGCCCGTGCGCGAGGTCCATCAGTTTCACGATAGAGCCAACCTCCACCGCTTCGTCGACGAGCGAGGTGATCAACGCGGGCGTGGACACCGAGACGTCGACGCCCCAGTTCTCGTTGAAGAGCCACTCGTTGCGCGAGTTGTTAATACGCGACACGACGCGCGGCACCCCGAACTCTTGTTTGGCCAACCAACTCACGACGAGATTGTCCTCGTCGTCGCCGGTCGCGGCGATCACCACGTCAATGGAGCGCACGCCGGCCGCGACCAGACTCGCGTACTCGCAGGCGTCCGCGGCCAGGACGTTGACGCCGGGCAGCATGGTGCGGAGTTTCTCCGCGGTCGCGCCCACCTGTTCGAGCAACGTGACGTCGTGGTGGCGATCGAGCAGGTCGAGCGCGATCGCGGTACCGACCGAACCCCCGCCGGCAATCAGAATTTTCACGAGACGCCCTCCAAGAACGCGGTGAGTTCACTCATACCCGCCGTGTTCACGAGACACTCCAACACGTCGTCTTCTTGGGCGAAGAGTCCCTCGATGTTGACCCGGCCCTGTCCGGCGCGCACCAGACCAACGACGCGCACGTTGGCGCCCAGGTTGAAGTCACTCAAGGGTCGACCGGCGAGGTGATCGGGCAAGAGTCGCTCCACGAGGTGCAGCGTGCCCGTGCCGTCGGTCCACTCGACCGACTCGTCACTCGGGATCATCCATCGCTTGACCTGCTGGGTCGTCCACAGCGACGTCGCCACGGTAGGGATACCGAGCTTCATGTAGATCTCGGCGCGTTGGGGGTCGTAGATTCGCGCGACGACGTTTTGAATTGCGTAGTTATCGCGCGCGATTCGCGCGCACAAAATATTGGTGTTGTCGCCGCTGGTCACGGCGGCGAGGGCGTGGGCGTGGCTGGCGTCGGCCTGAAAAAGGACGTCACGATCAAAGCCCGAGCCAATCAACGTCTTGCCGTGAAAGCGGGTGAGGCGTCGAAAGGCCTCGCGATTTTTGTCAATCACGACGACCGAATGGCCCTCCTCGGAGAGTTGCATCGCCAGCTCGGACCCCACACGGCCGCAGCCGACCACGATGATGTCCATGGCTCCATCTGACCACAATGACGAAAGTGGGTGCAAGTGCGCCGTTTGCGGGCGCGCTTCGCGGACCCTGCCTCGATGCCGTCGGCGGAACGCTTAGTCTGAACACCGTGTCTGAAGCGGATCGGCAGTTATCGACGAGTCGTCCCGTTCTCACGTCGCACGCCAACGTGTCGGAGGTCTACCCCGAGTCCACGGGCTATCGACTCAAGCGGTTCTTTCTGGGCCGCCCCTACGTCACGGAACAGCTCGCGGGCGAACGAATCTCCAAACCCGTGGGTCTCGGCGTTCTCGCGCCGGACTGCATCTCGTCATCGGCGTACGGCGCGGAACAAATCCTCACCCAATTAACCCCCTACATCGGACTCGCCGCGTTCTCACTCTTGGTCCCGATCATGTTCGTCATTTTGGGCGTCTTGCTGGTGGTGACGCTGTCGTACTTAGACGTGATTGGCGTGTACAACATCACCGGCGGCTCCTACATGGTGGTGCGCGACAACTTTGGACCGCGTACCGCTTCGGTGACCGCCGTCGCGCTGTTGATCGACTACATCGTCACGGTGGCGGTGCAGTGCTCGGCCGGTACCGCCGCGCTCACGAGCGCGGTGCCGTCACTGCTCTCCTTTACGGTCCCCATCACGGTCGCCGTCGTCGTTCTCCTTATTTACGGCAACCTGCGCGGTATCCGTGAAGCGGGTACTTGGTTCGCCTTTCCGACGTATTTCTACATTTCGATGATGGCCCTGACGATTTTCGTGGGGCTCTACAAATTCGCCGCGGGCTCGTTGCACCACGCGGTCCAGCCGGCGACGCACCTGCTCGTCGGTGGGCGCCTCGGCAGCGGGGGTCACGGCTTTTTAATGGGCGTGGCCTTTTTGACGTTGCTACGCGCCTACGCCAACGGTGGGTCATCGCTCACGGGCCTCGAGGCAATCAGCGACGGCGTGTCGAGCTTTCATAAGCCCGAAGCGCGCAACGCTCGCATCGTGATGGTGGTGATGTCATCCACGCTGGCCTTTTTGCTCATTGGCACGACGATGCTCGCGCGTTGGACGCACGCGTTGCCCTACGCGGCCGGTTCGCCGACCGTGGTGAGTCAAGAGGTCAACGCCGTCTTTGGCGCACACGGATTCGGTCACGTGATCTTCTTCCTCGTCCAGGCCGCGACAATGTTCATTCTCTACACCGGTGGCAACACCAGCTTCAACGGCTTTCCCTACTTGACCAACTTCATCGCGAACGACCGCTTCTTACCTCGCCAGATGACCAAGCGTGGTCACCGACTGGCCTTTTCCAACGGCATCATCGTCTTGGGTCTGATGGCCCTGGTGTTGGTCCTGGTCTTTCGCGCGCGCGTCAATGGACTCATCGCCCTCTACGCGATTGGCGTCTTCACCGCCTTCACCATGGCGGGCGCCGGTATGGCCAAACGACACTGGCGTCGTCGCGAGGCGCACTGGCGCCGTGGCTTTATCGTGAACCTGGTGTCGTCGGTCGTGACGTTGCTGATTGCCTTAATTTTCGCGGTCGTCAAGTTCACCGAGGGCGCCTGGATTGTCGTGGTCGCCGGGCCCATCATGGTGCTGGGTCTGCAGTACATGCACCGCTCGTACACCAAAGAGGCGGCCGCCTTCGCCGCGGCGCGCGGCCGCGCGGCCGCGACCACGTTCCGCCTGCATCGCATCGTCGTCTTCGTCGACACCTACGACGTCGCGACGGAGCGTGCCCTGCAGTACTGCGACACGCTCAACGCCTACTCGCTGCGCGCGGTGCACTTTGATATCGACCCGCTCGTCACGCGTCGCCTCGAAGAAGAGTGGGGCCAACCCGACTCGGCCTCGAGCGGCGTGGCGCTCGAAATCGTCGAGTGCGACGACCGACGCCTCGACCGCGCGGCCCTCGAACTCGTGGCCGACGTCGTGCGCGACCCCGACGTTTTCTGCATGGTGATTATGCCGCGGCGCGGCTTCACCTCGCGCCTGCAACGACTCCTGCACGACCGCACCGCGGACACCATCGCCGAGGCCGTGATGCACGTGCCCCGCGTGGCCGCCACGATCATTCCCTACCGGGCGGGTTCCCGACTCAAGACGACCAGCGCCACCCTCGTCGAAGAGTCGAACGACCAGGTCGAGCGCGGCGGTCTGCGCGAAGACGCTCACCTCGAGGCTGAC
>JANWIR010000080.1 GCA_025449805.1 Acidimicrobiales bacterium
ATCCAAGAAGTGGGGGCACCGCGCGCGACGGTTGTCACCTACGTGAATACCGCCATCGCGGTGGTGCTGGGCGTGGTGATCTTGCACGAGCCGCTCACCGTGGGCATCGCCATTGGCTTTCCACTCGTCCTGATCGGCAGCGTGCTGGCCACGAGCGCGGCGCAACGTGTCGCGTCGAGCGAGGACTTAGTGACCGTAAGTCGCGGAAACGCGGATTTCGTCACCCACGACGAGCCATAGCTGATCCTCGGCCCAGGCGAGGATCACGTCGTCGCCCCACTCGACCGATCCGTGATGGATCACGGTGATGGAACGATGCTCGTCGCGAACGAATTCGTACACCGCCTTCCAGAGTGCGGCGTTATTGACGTGACCCACGATGTCCACGTCCGATCGACGTAACGGCCAGGGTCGACGCGGGGCGTTCGGGGGCAGCGGGGGCGTGACGACCCGTCCCGAGACTTTGCGGGCTTTGACGCCTTCGCCGTAGGCCCCGAAGAAGCTCGGGCGCATGCGCACCGGATGTCCGTCGTGGTCCGTCGGCACCCAAATGGCGACCGCCTCAAGACGCAGTTCGTCATTGACGTAGACGTTGGTGCGTCGCTCCGCCCAGGCGCCACCCACGCCGCCGCACCACGTCACGAAACGCAGGTAGTCGAGGTAGCTCGGCCACCGTGCGCCTGGCGCGAGTCGCAGCGACGTTCGTCGCACGACCCAAACGTCACTCGACGCGACGCCCGTGTCTTCCCAGTCGTCGGTCGCGATGTCCTGGAGATAGCGCGCGACGCCGTCCACCCGCAAGGTCCCCCGGGCGTCCACGTCACCCAGTCGCACGCGGTACTCCTGGGCGAAGTGCCGACCCTCGTCGGTGATCGGCACGAATTCGTACGTCTCGTTGGTACCTATCGCAGCACCGCGCCTCGAGTCGCGGCACTCGCCAAGAGCGCCTGGCGGGCTTGCGTTACCTCTTCCTCACTCAGCGTCCGATCGTCGGCACTGAAGCGAATCGCGAAAGCGAGACTGCGCGTACCACTCGCGAGGTTCTGACCGCGATAGACGTCAAAGAGCCGCACGTCTTCAACCAGTGGGCTCGCCGCGCGAAGCACGGTCGCGAGTTCGTGCGCGCTCAGCGTGTTCGGCGTGACCAGCGCCAGGTCCATCATGGCGCTCGGGTAGCGACTAGGAATCGTGGTGAACTCCGAACGCCGTGTGGCGCGAGTGGGATCTAAGAGCACGTCAAGGTCGAGGTCGAGCATCGCGACGCGTCGTTCAACGTTGCCTCCGAGTACGTGATCAACGAGGTCGGGGTCGGTCTCACCCACGTAGCCGAGCACGGCGCGGGTCGTCGCGTCTTCAATCGTTGCGCTGCGCGTGGGATGCCATCCTGGGGGCAAGGTCGCCTGCGTGTTTAACACCACGTCGGCCACGTTCAATCGCGCGCCCAGCGTGGACCACAGACGAAGGGCGCGCGTGGCGTCGTCGCCGTGGCGACCGAGCACCACGGTCAATCGTTCATTTTCAAAGGGCAGTCGCAGCGCGACCGACCCACCTTCGCCACCACGCGTCGCGCGCGCGAGCGTGCCGTGGTCGTCGGGGTGGCGAAAGACAACCCCGAACTCCCCGAGCGCGACGTCGCCGAGTCCTCGTTCGACGTTTTTTGCCCACGTCGTCAAGATTCCGGTCACCATCGTCGCGCGCAGTACGGACTCGTCTGCGGCGAGCGGGTTCGTCACGCGTACCCGAGGCGAATCACGGCGAAGGAGATCGAAGTCCTCGTCGCTGCCGAGCGTCGGGGTCCAGACTTCGAGAATCCCCAGGTCGACCACGGCGTCGCGAAGTACGCGGCGTTCGCGCTGGCGACTCGTGAGTCCTCCGGGCTGCGGCCAGGTCGGCGTGCGCCGCGGCAGTTGGCGATAGCCGTGGAGCCGCGCAATCTCTTCAATCACGTCGGCGCGACCCCGGGCCCCCGTACGCACGTCGGGGCGCGTGGACGGGGCCACGACTTCGAGTCCCTCACTGATTGGGCGTACCTGGAAACCCAGTCCCTCAAGCAGGCGCGTCACCTCGGCGTTACCCAGGTCTGCGCCGAGCAATCGCGCCACGTCGCCGGGTCGCAGCACGACGGTGGCGGGGGTCGGCGTCAATCCGCGGACGTCCAGTGGTTCGGCTAGCCATTCCAAATCCGGGACCGACGCGCGCAGGACGTCGACGAAGCGGGCCGCCGCGCGCAGCGCGAGTTCGGGGTCGACGCCGCGCTCAAATCGCGCGGAGGCTTCGGAGCGCAGTCCGTGACGCTTGGAGGACCGGGCAATCGCCATCGGGTCAAAGTAGGCGGCTTCGAGCAACACTTCGGTCGTCGAAGCGTCGATTTCGCTCGACGCGCCGCCCATGATGCCCGCCAGACCGAGCACCCGGTCATCGCCGTCGACGATGACGCAGTCCTCGCCGGTGTCACCCAGACCCCGACCGGCCCGCGCGAGCGTGCGCACAACGCCGTCGAGCGTTTCGAGTGTTTCGCCCTCACGCGCGCGTCGGGCGCGCAGTGTGCGCTGAGCGACCCGTGACGCGTCGTAGGGGTGGGTCGGTTGACCCAACTCGAGCATGACGAAGTTCGAGGCGTCCACCACGTTGTTAATCGAGCGCATGCCGGCACTCTCGACCCGTCGAGCCACCCACGACGGCGAGGGCCCCACGCGCACGCCTCGTAAGTAGGAGACCGTGAGACGTCCACAGAGATCGACGTCGTCGATACCGGCGTTCGCGACCGAGGCCGTTGACGTCGCCGACGCGCTCATTGCGAGCGAAACATCGCGCCACGGCCGATTGAGACGGGTCGCCACGTCGCGCGCGACGCCGGCCACGCACCACGCGTCGGGACGATTTCCCTCAATGGAAATATCAAATATGACGTCGGGGCTGATGCCGAGGGCGTTCGTGAGGAGTTCCCCAGGTTCCAAGGAGGGGTCAAGAATCAGTAGCCCGGAGTGGTCGTCGCCCAAACCCAGTTCGCGACCGGAACAAAGCATGCCGTTCGAGACGACACCGCGCATCGTGCGTCGCGCGATTTCAAACCCTCCGGGCAATACCGCGCCGACGGGGGCGAGCGGCACCAAGTCGCCGACGGCGAAGTTCATAGCGCCACAGACGATGTCGAGCGGGTCCCCACCGGCGCGCGCGCTCACCAGGCGAATGCGGTCCGCTCCGGGAATCGCGCTGATGGATTCCACGCGCGCGACGAGAACGTCGCCCAGTCCTTCCCCAACAACCTCGACGCCCTCGACGACCAAGCCCAGGTCGTCGAGCACCTCACGCAGGACGTCGTTTGACTCGGGAAGATCGACGAACGTCTCTAACCACGAACGGGCGATCTTCATCAGACCTGCCTCAAGAAGCGCACGTCATTGTCAATCAGTGCTCGCATATCGGCGATTTGGTGGCGCATCTGCGCGCAACGATCAATGCCGAAGCCGAACGCGAAGCCACTCCACTCGTCACCGTCGATACCGACCGCTTCGAGGACGGCTGGATCCAACATGCCACAGCCCCCCAACTCAATCCATCCGGTGCCCGAGCAGGTGCGACAGCCCTCACCCCGACAGATCGTGCAGGTAATTTCGAATTCGGCGGACGGCTCGGTGAAGGGAAAGTAGGCCGGGCGTAAACGCGACGCAATATCGGGGCCAAAGTAGGCCCGCGTAAAGGTCTCAATCGTCCCCGCCAAATCGGCGAAGGAAATAGCGCGGTCGACGACGAGACCTTCAATCTGGTGAAAGGTCGCGAGGTGACGCGCGTCGGGCGTGTCGCGTCGGTAGCAACGTCCCGGCATCACCGAGTGAATCGGCAGGCTCGCGTTTGACACCGCGGCCTCCATGAGATGGATCTGCGTCGGTGAGGTGTGCGTCCGCAGTACCACCGTCTCGGGTTCGCCCAGATCGACGTAAAAGGTGTCCCACATGCCGCGCGCGGGATGCGCGGGGGGCATATTGAGTGCTTCGAAGTTGTACCAGTCGCTCTCCACCTCTGGTCCGTCGGCCACCTGAAAACCCATGGCCACGAAGACGTCCTCAAGTTCTCGTTGCGTGCGCGCCACCAACCCTGCTCGACCTACCCCGAGGGGCCACAGCACCTGATCGACGACGACGTCGCCCAGGGTAAGCGCGTCGCGGTCGAGTCGCGCTTGGCGCTCCAGCTCGCGCAGCGTCGCCGCACGACGAGTAATCGCCTCTTCGAGCGTGCGACGCGCTTCTTGTAATCGCGCTCCAGCGTCGCGACGCTCCTCGGGCTCGAGCGCGCCGAGTGATCGCTGCCACGTAGCCAACGGTGAGCGGCGACCGGTCAAACTGGCCTCCACCTCACGCACGTCCTCGAGGGTGGCGAGGGACTCGATGCGTGACATCGATTCAATGACGAAGCTGTCGAGTTCGCGTAGGGAGGCGTCCGGCATGACTTAGAGGCTAGAACGTGGAACGTCGAGTCCGGCGCTTCGACGCTGGTACAGGGCCTCAAAGGCGAGCAACGAACCAGCGACACCGGCGTTGAGCGACTCCGCGTGACCGCTCATCGGTACCGTAACCCTGAGGTCGCTGGCGTGCTCAATCTCGGGCGAAAGACCGGTTGCCTCATTGCCAACCAGGAGGGCACTGGCGCGTGACAGATTGGCCTCACGGGGGTCCACGCCCCCGCGCGCAACACTCGCCACGACCTGGATGGCATTTCGGGCGCAGTAGGCGCGAAGTTCCTCAAACTCACTCACCACGATTGGTACGTGGAAGATGGAGCCGGCCGTCGCGCGCAAGGTCTTGGGGTTGAAGGGATCAACACTGTGGGCGGTGAAGACCACCGCGCTCGCGCCCGACGCGTCGGCCGAACGCACCAGCGTGCCCGCGTTCCCCGGGTCCTGCACGTCAACGAGAACGACCAACGTTCGCGGCTCAATGAGGGCGTCGAGGGACGTGGCGGGTAGTCGTACGGCCCCCAGCACCCCCTGGGGTGCTTTCGTGTCGGCGACGTGTTGAAAGACCGAGGACTCCAGCCCAAACGTTCGCACGCCCGCCGACGCGGCACGAGCCACGAGCTCGTCCATCGGCCGGTCGAAGCGCGCCACGTCGACGTAGAGCGCTTCGAACTCCACTCGCTGTGCCAGGGCTGCACCGATTAGGTCGGGGCCCTCGATAACGCAGACGCCTTCGCTCCAACGAAGTGATCGCTTCGTCGAGAGACGACGAAGCCGACGAACTCGCTGGTGCGACGCGCTGAGCGCCTCGATCGCGATGCCTACTGCGCGAGGGCCGTCGTGGCCTGCTCGACCAAGGCGCCGAAGGCCGCCGCGTCATTGACGGCCAGGTCGGCCAGCATGCGGCGGTCCACTTCCACGCCCGCGGCCGAAAGACCCGCGATGAAGCGGCTGTAGCTCATGCCGTGCAAGCGCGCGGCGGCGTTGATGCGCTGAATCCACAGCTTGCGCATCTCGCCCTTGCGTGCGCGACGGTCACGAAAGGCGTAGACGCCCGCGTGCTGAACGGCCTGGTTCGCGGCGCGAAAGGTACGACTACGGTCACCGTAGTAACCCTTGGCCTCTTCGAGTACGGCCTTGTGATGCTTCTTAGCGTTTACCGCTCTCTTTACACGAGCCATGATGTGTCCTTTACTCTCTCAACGTCTCTACAGGCCAAGCATGCGCTTGATGTTCTTCTCGATACCGGGCGAAATGTCCGCCTCTTTACCGAGTCGACGCGTGCGCACTGAACTCTTCTTTTCCATGATGTGGCCACGGAAAGCCTTGCGACGGCGCAGGCGACCACTCCCGGTGATCTTGATGCGCTTCTTCGCTCCTGAATCTGTCTTCATCTTCGGCATGTCAGCCCTCCTCAATCGTTCCTTCAGCCACGGCAACTGCCGCGACTGTTGACGGCGTTGCCGCCTTGGTTTCTTCGGTGCTCTTGGCGCGAACCTTCTTGTCCGGACCCAGCACCATGATCATGTTGCGACCGTCAAGCTTCGGGGCGGATTCAACCTTCGCCACTTCGTCCAAACGCTCGATAATTCGGTCAAGAATCTTCTTGCCCAGCTCGGGGTGCGCGGACTCGCGACCACGAAACATGATCGTGACCTTGACCTTGTGACCTTCGCCCAAGAACTTTTCCACGAGGCGCGTCTTGGTGTCGAAGTCGCCCGCACCAATCTTCGGGCGGTACTTCATCTCCTTGACGCCGACGTTGAGCGACTTACGTCGTGACTCTTTCGCCTTTTGCGCTTCGTCGAACTTGAACTTTCCGTAATCCATGATTCGACAGACCGGCGGCTGCGCGGTCGGCGCAATCTCGACCAAGTCGAGGTCCAGGCTTCGCGCGAGGGCTAACGCCTCGCGGGTTGCCATAACACCTCGCTGATTGCCCTCTTGGTCAATCAAACGTACGGTGTCCACGCGGATGCGATCATTGACACGGTGGTCTCCGGGCACTGTTGCGATAACTATCTCCTTGCTCTGTACGGCACCCCACGGGTGCCGCCACGGCAAGCGAGGCGCAAACGACCTAGGACCCAGACGCACTTCAGTGGCAGGGTGGAAGTCAGCAGGACTGACCTCACTTGCGGTGAACAACCCACGTAGGTTAGCAGCAAGTCGGTCGGGTCAGGTTGCCCCCTCCTCCCCCGGGCCGTTGACGCGGAACACTCGAGCGGGCGCCGCCGCGACGCTCCAGCGTGCGCAGCGTCTACTTTGGAGGCGTGAGTGACGCCACAAATCCCCCTGAACCCTCCGCGGAGGACCTGGCGGCGGAGATTGACTTTCTCCGCTCGACGCCGGTCGAAACCGTTCTTGCGAACCATCTCTTCGTCCTACTGCAGTTGGGTGCGCTGCGCCTGGCCGACACGCCACCACAACTCGACGCCGCCCAGCTGGTGATCGACACGGTGGCCGCCATCCTCGCGGCGGGTGGTGAGCGGCTGGGTGAACACGTCCCCCTCTATCGCAACGCGCTCGCTGAGTTGCAACAGGCCTACGTGCGCGCGACCAACGGCTAACTCAGCGCGTTAACGAGCGGCACGCGCATCACGACCGCCAGACCGCCGAGGGTGCTGCGACGGGTGACGAGCGTGCCACCCATGGATTCGACGACGTCGGCCATGATGCTCATTCCGAGTCCCGAACCCCCCGTTTCGCGTGAGCGCGAATCATCGAATCGACGAAATCGTTGTGGACGCTCGCCGTACACCGGCAGGCCGGGCCCCGCGTCTTCGATAATGAGTTCAGCGTCGCCGGCGCTTCGACGAAGCGAGACGATAACTTCGTCGTCGGCGTTGGTGTGACGCACGATATTCGTAAGGGCGTTATTGACGAGGCGATAAAGGTAGTCCTCGTTTCCTCGCACCCGCAGTCCCTCGTCGAGATTGACACGAACCAGGCGCTGCGGATTGTCGGTCGCGAAGTCATCCACGCGCGCCCCGACGAGCGACGAGAGGTTCACTATTTCGTCGGCGCGCGCGGGCGCTTCGCGGAGTTCAGCGATCAACAACAGATCACGCACCAGCGTCTCCATTCGGGCAATCTCCCGTCGCGTGCGCTCAAAGGCGCGCCGCTGTGATTCGGTGGCGCCGTCTTGAGACGACAAGAGATCGTTGTAGCCCTTGATGACGGTCAGGGGCGTACGGAGTTCGTGTGACGCGTCGTCAATGAACTCCTGCATGGTCTGCGCGTTCTTCGCTTCCAGCTCGATTCGCGCACTCAACGCCTCGACCATGACGATGAGAGCCGCGTGAAGCTCTTGGATATCGCGACTCCCCTCCCCCGACGGCACCGGGGTTATGGGCGCACCGCTCGCGAGTTGGCCGGCGTAGGAGATGAGTCGATTCATCGAACGAAGATCGCGCCGCATGACGAGTCGCGCGAGCACGAGACCAATCAACGCAATGGCGATTGCCGCAGCTCCCACGCCCAGCGCTAAGTGTTGGTTCTGTCGACGAATACTCGACGTCGACCCGGCTACGAGCAGGTAGTCACCCCCACCGACGTTGAGTGAACGCACCTCAAAGCCCGGCAGATCCGCCAGGGACGTGACCGCGGCGAGCGAGTTTCGCACGTCAGCCTTGCTCGGACGGCGCGTCAAGGGCACCGAGGCCGTATTGATCTGCGACACGGCTCCCGACGCGAAGACCACGTCCAGGTTGAGGTCGTAGCCATTTTGTTGCATCGAATAGAGCGCGTTGGTCAGGGCGGTGAGGTGGTTGCCGCGCCCACTATCGACAACAGCGTTGATCGCGTCGTCCAGCGAGGAGTACTGCGCCCGCGAGCTCATGGCGATGGCGAACCAACCCACCGAGAGCGCGACCAGCAGCGTGACGGACGTAATGAGGAGGGTGAGTCGAGTGGTCAGCCTCACGACGCTGGGGCAACCAGCTTGAAGCCCACGCCGCGCACGGTCGTAATCGGGGCGTACGCGTCGCGGTGAATCTTGCGTCGTAGGTAGGACACGTACGTGTCCAAGACGGACGTGTCGGAATCGAAGTCGATGTTCCACACGTCACGCAGAAGGTGTTCGCGCGTCACCACCCGCTCGCGATTCTCGAGGAGGACTTCCAGTAAGCGAAACTCCGTCGCCGACAATTCCACGAGATCCTCGTGGACGTGGACCTCGTGACGATCGACGTTCATCACCAGTGGACCACAGGCGAGGACGTCTTCGTCCCCCTCGGCGTCGGCACTCGCCCGACGCAGAATCGCCGCGACGCGCAAGAGCAGCTCCTCGAGGCCGAAGGGCTTGCGCACGTAATCATCGGCGCCGAAGCGAAGTCCACGCTCCACGTCTTCGCTGCCGTCGCGGGCCGACAGCATCAACACGGGCGTTCGCTCATCGTGAGCCCGAAGTTTTTCAAGAAACTCGTACCCGTTCATGATGGGCATATTGATGTCGACGATGCACAGATCCGGCGAGCTGCGCCGGACGTGGTCGAGGCCCTCGGCTCCGTTCGTCGCCCACTGCGTTTCATAACCGGCGGCACTGAGGGCGTCGTCGAGAAGGTCGCGCACGCCCGGTTCGTCATCAATGATCAATATCTTGCTCATGGTGCCTCCACGCAGGAAGGAGCGTACCGCCCTTCCCCGGAGCTTTTACTGATTAAGACCGTGCCAAGCCTCATTTTTGCCTATCTTTCAGGATTCTCACAGGCCCCCACACGGTCGCACCCCTAAAATGTCCTTCGTGAAGCAGTTCGGACGTGCCCCTAGAGCCCTCGCTCGGGGACTGCTCGTCGTCGCGCTCAGTGGTGTTGGCGTCATCGGCACGGTGGGCGCGGCGTCGGGGGTGGGGACGACGAAGCTCGTGTCCGCCCATCAGCACGCGGCCACCCCCGCCACCAAGTTCCAACAGTGGGTCGTGAAGCGCCAAGCCATCGCGACGACGTTTCGTAACGCCGTGGCCAGCGCTCGCGCTGCGTACAACGCCGCCCGAGCCGCCGCCACGACCTCAGCCGATCGTTACGCGGCGCGTACCACCTTCGACGCCGCCATTGCCCAAGCCGCCGAGGCTCGCAGCGCGGCGCTGATTGCGCTCGGACCGCCGCCCAAAGGTGGCGACCGCGGTAACGTCCACGTCGGCGTGACGCTCAGGCTGAACTAGTCCTCGGGAACGATCGCGTAGGCCTCGTCGACACCTCGTCGGCCCGGACCACGACGCGCGCGTACCCGAGCGCCAACGAGAATCGACCGAGTACCGTCGGCGATTTCGACGCAATGAAAGTAGAGTGACTCGCCCTGATCACTCGTGAGCCAGCCGTCGCCACGTCGTTCCTCAAAATCGACGACGGTACCTCGGATATCACTCACGAACTAGTGGGGCCCTGGCGAAACAGGTCAATCATCTCGAGCGCGGTCAGCGCCGCTTCGCGTCCCTTGTTGGTTGCGTCGGGTTGCGAGCGCTCGAGGGCCTGGGCCACCGTATCGGTGGTGAGGACACCAAAGATCACTGGTACGCGGGTACTGAGCTGCACATCTTGTACCCCGCGCGCGCATTCGCCGGCCACGAGTTCGTAATGACCCGTGTCGCCACGAATTACGGCACCGAAAGTAATGACGGCGTCGTACTGACGCTCACCATCGGCGAAGTTCAGCGCGAGCAGCGGAAGTTCAAAGGCTCCCGGGACCCAGCCCACGGTGACGTCACGGCGATCCACGCCGGCGTCGTCGAGGGCGTCGAGGGCCCCCTCGAGCAGTCGCGTGGTGATGCCCCCATTGAAACGTGCGCAGGCGATGGCAATCCTTCGCCCAACGCCATTCGCGCGACCAACGAGGTGCTCGCCGACACGCTCGGCGAGGGCGTCGGCCACGGACTGATCGAACTGCGTCTCGTTAGTTGAGGTCATCGAGACCCTCGAGGAGATGGCCCATGCGTTCGCGCTTCGTACGCAAGTAGTCGATATTGAACTCCGTCGGGCGACTTTCGAGCGGCACGCGCTCGACGATGTTGAGGCCAAAGCCCTCGAGCCCCCCGTACTTTGACGGGTTGTTGGTCAACAGGCGCATCGACGTCACGCCGAGGTCGACCAAAATCTGCGCGCCGATACCGTACTCACGTGAATCGACGGGCAACCCCAGCTCTAAATTCGCCTCCACCGTGTCACGACCGTCCTCTTGCAGCGCGTACGCACGAATCTTGTGGCCGAGACCGATACCCCGTCCTTCGTGACCGCGCAGGTAGACGACCACGCCAGCTCCCTCGGCCGCGACCTTAGCGAGCGCCGTGTGCAATTGGGGACCACAGTCACAACGCAGCGACCCCAGCGCGTCCCCGGTCAAGCACTCCGAGTGCACGCGCACCAACACGTCCTTCGCGCCGGTCACGTTCCCGTACACCAGCGCCATGTGTTGCTCGTTATCGAGTACCGACTCGTAGACCAGCGCCTGAAACTGGCCCCACTCAGTCGGCAGGGTCGCTTCGGCGACGCGGCGCACCAACTTCTCGTGGTGGCGGCGGTAGCGAATGAGATCGGCGATCGACACGAGCGGAAGCTTGTGCTCCGCCGCAAAGACTTCGAGTTCGGGCAGGCGAGCCATATCGGCCTTGTCCTTGGTAACGATCTCACAGAGCACCCCCGAGGGGTACTTTCCCGCCATCCGGCACAGGTCGACCGTTGCTTCGGTGTGACCGGCGCGCTTGAGGACACCACCCGGGCGATAGCGCAGGGGAAAAATGTGCCCGGGTCGATTGAGGTCCGTGGGACGGGTTAACGGATCGATGAGCGCCCGTACCGTGGCGGCGCGGTCACTCGCGGAGATACCCGTGGTCGTACCGTGGCGGTAGTCCACGGTAACCGTGAAGGCGGTGCGCTGCGCTTCCGTATTAGCGACCACCATGAGCGGCAGATCCAACTCATCGGCGCGCGCCGCCTCGAGCGGTACACAAAAGACGCCCGACGTGTGCTCTAAAAAGAAGGCCATCGACTCGGCCGTGACGTCCTCGGCCGCCATGATGAGGTCACCCTCATTCTCGCGATCCTCGTCATCCACCACGACGACCATGCCGCCGCGGCGCAACTGCTCGATCGCTTGCTCAATCGATGCCAGCGCCATTAGACCTCCACGTCAAAGCGAACGTCGCCACCGATTTGACGAATTTCCGTCAATTGACCACGACGCAGCGCCTCCATCGTAGGGGTTGTCAGATTAACGAGTGCCGGTCGAGTGCCCTCGCCCCCGGCGAAGGCGGGCGCGACGTACCACACCACGTGGTTAATCAGTCCCGCTTCCAAAAAGGCACTCGTCGTGGTCGGACCACCTTCCACGAGAAGTTGCACGACCCCGGCGGCCCCAAGTTCGTCGAGAATCGGGCCGATCTCACCGTGGCGCTCCCAGCAAGGGTGAACCTTCGCCGTCGCGGGCGCGTTACCCAGCACCACGCGCAGTGGTTCGAGAATCAGGTCGTCGAGGCGCGCGGTCAACGCCGGATCATCGCGGCGCACCGTGCCAGCGCCCACCAGAATCGCCTGGCTCTCGGCGCGAAGGACGTGCGCGTCGCGACGGGCCTCGAGTGAGGTGATCCACTGGCTCGAGCCGTCGCGCATGGCCACGACACCGTCGAGTGTGCTCGCCACTTTGGCCACGACGTAGGGGCGTTGGGTGCGCCGATGCCAGAGGTAGGCCGCGAGTTGTCGCGTCACGTCGCGCTCACCGACGCCTTCGAGGACGTCAACGCCCGCCTCACGGAGTCGCTGGACCCCTCGACCTTGGACGCGTTCATCGGGGTCACGCAGGGCCATCACCACGCGCGCCACGCCGGCGTCAATAATCGCCTCGGTACAGGGACCCGTGCGCCCCCGGTGATTGCACGGCTCCAACGTGACCACCAGCGTGGCGCCGCGCGCGAGCGCGCCGGCGCGACGTAACGCCTCGATTTCGGCGTGCGACTCGCCGGGGGCTTGGGTGTGCCCCTCGGCGATGACCACGCCGCGCTCGTTCACGACCAGGGCTCCCACCCAGGGATTGGGTGGCGCGTGGAACCGAGCCTTGTCGCCCTCGGCGAGGGCGATCGACATCAGCTCTTCATCGGTCAATCGCATGGACGTCCGCGCTCGGCGGCGCGACGCAGGAGCGTCGCCGCCTCGAGCGGATCAGCCCGCGCAAAGATGGCCGATCCCGCGACGAGGACGTTGGCCCCCGCGGCCGTAGCAACCGGGGCGGTCTTCTCGTCGATGCCGCCGTCGACCTCGAGGTCAAGCGCCAGCCCAGCGTTATCGATGACCTGACGCGCCCGCTCAACCTTCGCCATGACCTCGGGCATAAAGGACTGTCCCCCAAAGCCGGGAAATACCGTCATCAACAACAGCAAATCGATATCGCCTAGAAAGGGCTCCACGGCCTCAAAGGGAGCGTCGGGATTGGCCGCGAGACCCACGCGAAGTCCCAAGTCGCGCATCTGACCAATGAGTTCCTTCGTGTGGCCCACTTCGACGTGCACCGTGCACCCGTTCGCGCCGGCCTTGGCGAAGGCTTCGAGGTAACGCTCGGGCTCGCTCATCATCAGGTGGCAGTCGAAGAACTTCGTGCTGTAGCGACGAAGTGACTGAACGACCGGCGGTCCGATGGAGACGTTCGGCACGAAATGGCCGTCCATGACGTCAACGTGCAGCCAGTCCGTCTCCGCGTCGACCTCGCGGACGGCGTTCGCCAACGCACCAAAATCCGCCGCGAGGATGGAGGGGGCGACGCGCAACGCGCCCGTGGTCCCCGCGTCGATGGTCAGCACTCCATCAGATTAGGGCCCTACCGCGGTGGCGACGACCAGGTCGCGCTGGAGCGTTCGCGCAGTCGCCCGCGCCACCAATCCGACGCCCTCATGGTCTTGCCCCCTTCGGGGCGTACCTCGAGAAGGCGAACCGCGCCGTGCGTGCACCCCACGTCGAGGGCGCCGTCGGCGAAACGCGCGACGCCCGGTGCCACGTCGGCGTCCGCGAGCACCGAATCTTCGACGAAGAGGCGTCGTTCGTCGAGGTGTAGCTCCGCACCGCCGATACGACAGCGTCGGCGAAACATCTCGGCACTTTCACTCGGCGAGAGCAACCGGTCGACCCGGGTGATCTTCTTCGCGTACGTCGCTTCCCCCGCTTGCTCACGAGGATGGCGCAAGAGCTCGGGGGACGCCAGGACCTCGACCAGGGCGTCGGCGCCCTGGAGAGCCAGTTCGTGGCGTAGCGCACTGACGTTGCGTTCACCGATCTCCACGCGACGCTCCAGGTGCACGGGCCCAGTGTCCAGTCCCTCTTCCATCGTCATCACGTTGACGCCAGTCTGAACGTCCCCGGCGAGGATGGCGCGCTCGACCGGCGCCGCGCCGCGCCAGCGCGGCAGTAACGAGAAATGGACGTTCAGCATTGGTACACGCTCGAGCGTGGCCGCCGGCACGAGGCGTCCGTACGCCACGACGACGGCGCGCTCCACGGATCCGTTAAGCACGTCATCGAGGTCGTGCGAGACCCGAAGACCGAGTTCAAGCGCGCGACGTTTCACGGGGCTCGCGGAGAAATCGCCACCGCGACCGCGACGCTTATCCTCGCGCGTGATCACCAGGTTCACGTGGTGACCGGCTCGGATGAGTGCGTCCAGGGTGGGCACCGCCGCCTCGGGGGTACCGAGGAACGCGAGTTCCATTCCCTAGTCGCTCAACAGTTGACGGAGTCCGTCGGGATCACTCGCGCCTAGGCGTAGGCGACGCTTACGAAGGAGGCGCTTGGCCTCGCGACGTTGGTCGTCGGTCAATCGCTCAATCAGCAACACGCCGTCGAGGTGATCGACCTCGTGTTGAAAAATGCGACCCTCGAATTCGTCGACCTCGAGGTCAAGTTCGTTACCGTCGAGGTCGTAGCCGCGCAGGTGAACGGCGTTCGGACGCGTTATTTCCCAGCTCAGCCCGGGCACCGACAGGCAACCTTCTTCGTAGACCCACTCGCCACTCGTCTCCACGATGCGGGGATTCACGATCGTCTTCGGGCCGTCGCCCTCGCCCGCGTCGTAGACGAAGAGGCGTTTTTGAATGCCGACTTGATTCGCCGCGAGCCCAACGCCGGGTGCTTCGTACATCGTTTCGATCATGGTCTGCGCGAGGGCGGCAATCTTGCCGTCGATGTTTTCGACGTCAGTGGTGACCTGGTTGAGAACGGGGTCACCGAAGGTGCGAATAGGAAACGTCACGACCCCAGGTTACCGGCGCGTCCCGCGCCCACGCCTACTCAACCGCGACGCGCAACGACCCCGGCGGTCGAGGCGTCGACGCCAACGCCTCGGCCAGTCGCGTCACGTTCGGCGCGCCCAGCGTGAAGCTCGTCCCCGATTGGCGCACCACGATGTCGTCGGGCAGCGCCGCGACAAAAGCTGGCGCGCCCTCACCGGCGACGTCGGCGCGTGCGCCAAAGGGCGCGAGGCCCAAGAGACGCGCGTCCTCAATCTCTTCGAGACGCAGCGGTTCGAAATTACCGGCGACGGCGCAGGTCACGACCACGTCGCCCGAGCGTCGCGTTTGCAACATGACCAAACCTCGCGGCGCGCGGCGCGCCCCCACCAGGCGACCGGCGCGCGCGAGTGCACTGACCGCCTGGCGGCGCGCTTGCGCCCGAGGTGCCAAGAGGTACTGATCAAAGTCGGCGAAGATCACGAGCGACGCGCGGCGTACTCGAGTGAGTACCGCTTCGGTACCGACCACGACGCGGGCCAGTGGCGCGTCGGACGACGACGCGGTGATTTCACTCACTGGCTGAGCGAGCTGTAAGGACACGTCGCGCGCCAACGTCGTGACGCCCGAGCGGACGCTGCGAAACTTGGTCGCGCCGCAGGCGCGACAAAACCGAGCGCGCACGTCGTGGCGCTCGCGACAGGCCAACTGGCCCTCGACGTCTTGTTCGGCCTGGGCGCACTGCGCGCATCGCGCGAGTTCACCGCAGTGCGCGCAGGCGAGCAGCCGCCCCGCGCCGAGGCGCTGGAGGATGATCACCACGGCCACGGGCTCGCTGGACGCGAGTGCTCGATGCGCCGCAAGTACCACCTCACGGGTCAAGGCGCCGTCGTGGGGATCGCCCTGACGACGGTCGACGACCTCGACCTGCGGCCAATCGGAGCCGTCACCGAGGTGCGCCGTCGTTGACGCCACACTGAGGGCGGGTGAGGGAAAGAAACTCGTCAGCCAGTAGGGAGCGTCGTCGCGCTGACAGCGTTCGCGCACGACGTCGACCGCGTGCCAGGTCGGTGCCGAGGTGGAACGGAAGCTTTCGTCGTCGGCGTCGAGCACGACCGCACCGGCGACGCGGGGGGTCGGCGCCAACGCGCCCCCACGCGTGGCGACGACTACGGGCCACTGTGCGCGCACCCGCGGCCAATCATCGCCGTCACAGACCTCTACTCCACGCCGCACCAGGCGCTCGCGTACGCGACGCGCCCACGCCTCGTGTGGCACGAGCACGAGCAGCGATCCCTCGCGGTCGTAACACTGTTGATAGGCGCTCAGAATCACGTCCAAGGGGTCGATGGTGGGCGCGAGCGTCAAGACGCCGGGTGCGACCTCGAGCGTTACCCGTTGCGTGGGCGCCAGTGGCCGTTTGGCCGGCGTCGCGGGCAGCGCCGTTACGACGCGCGGCGGTGAGGCCGTGGCGAGAAAGCGTGACCACGGCGCGTACCAGCGCCACGACGCCCAGCGCGCGAGGTCGACCACGTTCGTCGGCGGACCGTACCCGAGCCACTTGACGAGTGGTTTGAGCTCGCGCTCTAGGGGTGCCTCGCCCACCACCCATCCACGTACCGAACGATTATGCAACGACACCCGCACCCGATCGCCCGGCGCGACGTGAGTCGTGGCGTCGGTGACGAGGTAGTCAAAGGGGCGATTGAGCGCGGCCACTTCCGTGACCACCTGCACGGCCCGAGCGGCCACTAGTTCAACGACAGTTCCCGGCGCAGGTCGTCGAGGCGAGGCGTCAACTCCCACGTGAAACCCTGGTCCGAGCGACCGAAGTGGCCGTAGGCCGCCGTGCGCTGGTAGATGGGTCGACGAAGGTCCAGGTCGCGAATGATGGCGGCGGGACGTAGGTCAAAGATCGCGTCGACGGCCTTGGCGATCTTCGCGCGGTCGACGCGTTCGGTACCGAAGGTCTCCACCAAGACGCTAACCGGACGCGCGACCCCAATCGCGTACGCCACCTGGACCTCGCAGCGTTGCGCGGCGCCCGAGGCGACGACGTG
Organism: Acidimicrobiales bacterium; assembly: GCA_025449805.1. Classification (GTDB taxonomy): domain Bacteria; phylum Actinomycetota; class Acidimicrobiia; order Acidimicrobiales; family RAAP-2; genus RAAP-2. The sequence goes on from JANWIR010000080.1 coordinate 16,715, forward strand.
TTTGGCGACCCAGCGCGCCGCGTAGGCGGCCGAGCGGTCGACCTTGCTCGGATCCTTCCCGGAGAAGGCACCGCCACCGTGTCGCGCCATGCCGCCGTAGGTGTCCACGATGATTTTGCGTCCGGTGAGTCCGGCGTCAGCGTGGGGACCGCCGAGCACGAACTTGCCCGAGGGGTTCACGATGAGTCGGGCGCCACTCGCGTCAAGTCCGCTCGGCAACACGGGGCGAATGACGTGTTCAATCACGTCGTGCGCGATGGTGCCGTGGTCGTAGCCGTCTTCGTGCTGGGTCGAAATCAAGATGGTGTCGACCCCGACCGGTCGACCGCCCTCGTAGGCAATGGTGACTTGGGTCTTGCCGTCGGGGCGCACGTAGGGAACCTCACCCGAACGCCGCACCTGCGCCAGGCGCATGGAGAGCCGGTGCGCCAGCCAAATCGGCAGGGGCATGAAGTCGTCGTTGTCACTGCAGGCGTAGCCGAACATCATGCCCTGGTCCCCCGCGCCGAGCGCGTTGAGGGCGTCCTCGCCACCCGAACCGTCGCGCAGTTCAAGGGCCATGTCCACGCCACCGGCGATGTCGGGGCTCTGCTGGTCGAGTGAGACCAGCACCGCGCAGTTCTTCGCGTCAAAGCCTTTGGCGCCGTCGTCGTAGCCAATGTCCAAGATCGTGCGTCGCGCGATGGCCCCAATGTCGACCATGGCCGTGGTCGTGATCTCGCCGGCGACGACGCAAAGTCCGGTCGTGAGCAAGGTCTCACAGGCGACGCGGGCGTTGGGGTCCTGCGCCAAAATCGCGTCGAGCACTCCGTCGGAGACCTGATCGGCGATTTTGTCGGGGTGGCCTTCGGTCACCGACTCCGACGTGAAGAGGGTGCGATCGCTCATGGGGCTCCTTGCGTTAACAATGAAGCCACCCTAGCCAAGATAACCTCCGCAACCCCTTCTTTCGAGCGCAGTGACACACGCTCTCCCTCGCCGTCACGTCCGAGAATCAACACTTCATTCGTCTCGTGCTCGAAGCCCACGCCCGGAGCGCTCACGTCGTTGACGACGAGCAGGTCAACGTCCTTCTTTACCAACTTCTCGCGTGCGTGCGTCTCGACGTCAGTCGTCTCGGCCGCGAAACCCACCACGACCTGACCCGCGACGCGCGCGCCGACGAGCGCCGCGAGCACGTCGGGCGTTGGTTCGAGCTGCAGCGTCGGTACGCCCTGAGATCGTTTCAGTTTGTGTTCACTCGCCACGACCCGAAAATCGGCCACCGCCGCGGCCATAATGACCACGTCGGCCTCACGTTGGTGCGCGGTCATGGCGTCAAGCAGTTCTTCAGCACTTTCAACGCGCACCACGTCGACCGCGCGCGTGACGTCAAGGGCGAGCGCCCGCTCGAGCGTCGTGACCAGGGTCACGCGCGCGCCGAGCCTCGCCGCGACGGTCGCGATCGCGTAGCCCTGGCGCCCCGAAGAGCGATTCGCAATCACCCGCACGGGGTCGATTGCTTCGCGCGTCCCACCAGCACTCACGAGGACGTGACGCCCGCTGAGGGGTCCGCGGTCGCCCCCGAGCACCGCCTTAACGGCGTGCACAATCTCCTCGGGTTCGACCATGCGCCCGGCGCCCTCGTCACCACCGGCCAGGGCGCCCGCGACCGGACCGAGCACCAGCACCCCGCGTCGACGCAGGGTCGCCAGGTTCTCTTGCACGGAGGGCTGCTCCCACATTTCGGTGTGCATTGCGGGGCAGAGCACTACGGGGGCGCGCGTCGCGAGCAAGGTCGCGCACAAGAGATCGTCGGCCAGACCGTGGGCGTAGCGCGCGATCAGGTGCGCCGTGGCGGGCGCGACCACGATGAGGTCACAGTGCTGCGCCAGGTACGTGTGGGGAATCGGCGTGACGGCGTCGCCGTAGAGCGACGTTCGCGCCGGCTCGCTCGCGAGCGCGGAGAACGTGACCGTTCCCACGAAGCGCGTCGCGTCGGGGGTAAGAATCGGCGCGACGTGATAATCGAGCGCGCGAAGGCGACGCAGCAGGTCGACGGCCTTATAAGCGGCAATGCCGCCGGCAACTCCTAGGACAATGCGAGGGGGCGAACTAGGCGTCGCGGAGGGCATCCGTGAAGGCGTCGAGGTCGCTCGTCTCACTGAGACGAGCCTCTTCCTGCGCCACGGCCTGCAAGCGCTCGGCCTCAATCTCTTCGGCGGTCGGGCGGTGGAACTGGAGCTTGCCCTCGTAGAGCTCTTCCATCGCCAGGGACAACGACTTGTTCGACAGTGAGGAGACCTGCGGCGGGATCAACGCGCCGTGGCCCGAACCGAGCCCGTTGTAGTACTCGTTAATCTCACGCGCACGGATAGCCGTCACCGCGACCAGGGTGAACTTCGAGTCGCCGACCTTGTGCAGGAGCGTTTCGATGGGCGGGTCGACGAGCGTGGGGCGATCGGTCATGGGTCAATCCTTTGACGAGGGGGAACGCCGTTGCTGGCGTAGCCCCTCCAGTATAGAGAGGATCTCGTTGGTGGCTCGCTCTAGGTCGTCATTGACCACGACGAAGTTGGCCAACTCCTGACCACGGGTCACTTCGTCGGGCGCGCTCGAAAGGCGCTTTTGCACGTGCTCGTCCGCGTCGCCGCGAGCCCGCAGGCGTCCTTCTAAGTCGGCGTCGCTCGGTGGGGTGATCAAAATCACGACCGCGTCCGGGTAGCGACCGCGCACCTGCTCGGCGCCCTGCACCTCAATTTCGAGCAGCACGTCGCGTTCGGCGGGTGCCTTCGGCAATGGGGTGCCGTAGAGGTGATCGTGAAACCGTGCCCATTCGAGGAATCGCCCCTCGGCTATGGCGCGCTCAAACGTGGGGGCGTCGACGAATACGTACTCATCACCGCGCTCACTCGCGCGCTGCGGGCGCGTCGTCCAACTGCGGCTCAGCCAAAGGTTTTCGTCGGCGTCGATGAGACGCTGCGCAATAGTTCCCTTGCCGACCCCACCGGGGCCAATCAGGACCGCCAGCAACGGCTCAGCGCACAAGAGCGCGAAAGAGTTGGGCCCGTTGCTTGGGTCCGAGTCCTCGGATGCGACGCGTCTTCGCGATGGCGGCGGACTTCATAATGCGTTCCGCCTTCACCTCACCGATCGCCGGAAGCGCGCTGATGAGGTCGTAGGCGCGCATCTGCGCCACGCACTCTTCCTTGGCGGCCAAGTCAAAGAGCTCCTCGAGCGAGAGTTCGCCCGTCTTCACCATGCGCTTGACCTCCGCGCGTCGGCGACGATTCGCCACGGCCAGACGTGACGCTTCCACCCGTTGTTCCTGGGAGAGCGAAGGAGGTGTTGGGGTCACGAGGTCAGACTACTCCTCCCCTGTGACGAGGGCTAGAGCACGCTGCGCAATTCGTCGCGCCAGCGACGCAGCGCGTCGCGCACCGCGCGGGGCTCGGGTCCGGCCGCGGAGATGGCGCGCGACACGTTGATCGCCACCGAACCGTCGACGCAACCCTCGAAGAGGCGCGCGACGTCCGACGCGCTGGCGCCTTGCGCGCCGACGCCGGGCACGAGGAAGGGCCCCTGCAACGACCGTAGGTCAAACTCCGGGCGCTCGCGCGTCGCGCCGAGCACTACCCCAAAATTACCCAACGTGTCGCGTTCCGCGTTGTGCTCGGCGACCTCACGAAAGACCATCGACGAGACGCGTTCGTGCTGCGCGGTGCGTGCGTCTTGCACGGTACGCCCCTCCGGGTTCGAGGTGGCGACCAGCACGAACAGACCCCGGTTCGTCGCGTTGGCGCGGTGAAAAATCGGCGCTAGGGCGCCGACGCCGAGAAAGGGACTCAGCGTCAGCGCGTCCACGCACAGTGGCGACTCGTCCTCCAGCCACGCCTGGGCGTAGCCCTCGTTGGTGGAACCGACGTCGCCGCGTTTGGCGTCGGCGATCACGATCAAACCGGCCGCGTGCGCTTCGCTGATGACGCGCTCGAGCACGCGCAGCCCTCCCGACGCGAAGCGCTCGAAAAAGGCCACCTGGCACTTAATGACGGCGGCTTCGCCGACGGTGGCCTCGAGCGTCGTTAGCGCAACGTACTCGAGGCCCTCCACCGTGTCCTCACGTTCCCACGCGCGAACGACGTCGCGACTCGGATCGATTCCGACGCACAGTGGTCCGGCGTCGAGGAGTCGGACGCGCAAGCGCTCGCCAAAGGCCTCATCCATGGGCCACGTCCCTCAAATCTCGCCACGACGCCACGGCGTGGCGACGCATCCACTCTTCAATTTCCCGTTGCACGGTCCAGGGCGCACGAGGGTTGGCAAACGTCGCCGAACCAATCTCCACCGCGTCCGCCCCCGCCATCGCCATCGCCACCGCGTCCTCACCGCGACGCACGCCGCCCACCCCGACGATGGGCGCGTCGGGAAAGGCCTCGCGACACTCGTAGATCGCGCGTAGCGAAACGGGTAACAGTCCGGGACCACTCACGCCCCCACCAACGTTGCCGAGCGTGGCCCGGCGCGCCTCGACGTCGATAGCGAGTCCGAGCAGGGTGTTCACGAGCACCAGCGCACTCGCGCCGGCGTCCAACGCGGCGCTGGCCACGTCGAGTAGTTCGGGCGTGTTCGGACTGAGTTTCACCCATAGGGGGAGATCGGCCACGCGCGACGCGTCGACAATTTCGGAAGTTAGGGACGCCGAATGCGCGAACATCGTGGCGCGTCCCTCGAGATTGGGACAGCTCGCGTTGACCTCGAGCGCGACCACGTCGGCACCCCGCATGGCGCGCGCGGCCGCGGCGAACTCGTCGACGCTCCGTCCCCAAATGGAGGCAACGACGCGTGCGTCGCGCGCGCGGAGTGCCGGTAACGACGTTTGGCGCCACGCGTCGACCCCCGGGCCCGCGAGTCCGACGGCGTTCAACATCTCGGTGCCGACCGCACTCACGCGCGGCGCCGGATTCCCGGCCCAAGCGAAGGAGGCCAGGGACTTCACGACGATGGCCCCTAACTCGTGGAGCTCGCCGTAAGCCGCCAGCTCGTCGCCGTGGCCCGCGGTGCCCGACGCGGTGAGTACCGGCGTGGGTAGTTCCACATCACCCACGCGAGCGGTCAGGTTCACGAGTGCAGCTCCTGGAGTGGGCGAACGCGCCAGCCCCGCGCGCGGGTGTCCTCGATGCCCTTCACCGCGGCGAATCCCGCCTTCAGCGTGGTGATGCAGGGAACGCCGTGAGCCACGCAGGCCGCGCGAATCGTCGCGCCGTCCACGTGCGCACCCGAACCCGAGGGCGTATTCACGACCAGGTGTACCGCGCCCGAACTCAGCAGCGACACCGCGTCGACGCCGAGGTCGCGGAGCCCCACCTTGCCCACCAGGGTTTCAACGGTCAATCCGTTCGCGCGCAGGTACCCGGCCGTACCGACGGTCGCGGCCAACGTGAAGCCCAACCGACGTAACTCGCGCGCCAGGGCCAGACCCTCGACCTTGTCGCGATCGGCCAGCGAGAAGAAGACCTGACCCTCGTCGGGCAGGCGCGTGCCGGCGGCCAGTTGCGCCTTAGCGAAGGCGATGCCGAAGCTCTCGCCGATGCCCATCACTTCGCCTGTCGAACGCATCTCCGGGCCGAGCAAGATGTCCACTCCCGGAAAACGGCTAAAGGGGAGAACGGCTTCTTTCACGCTGACGTAGCTGGGCTCTGGGGTCATCGCGGGCACGAGTCCGCGCTCGCGCAGCGACGCGAGCGAGTCGCCCAACATCACCCGCACGGCCACCTGGGCCAGTGACACGCCAGTGGCCTTTGCGACGAAGGGAACCGTGCGACTCGCGCGGGGGTTGGCCTCGAGCACGTAGACCAGGTCGTCCTTGAGGGCGTACTGCACGTTGATCAGACCAATCACGCCCAGTTCTTGGGCGATGCGGGCGGTGTACTCGTGCAGGGTGGTGAGTACCTCGCGCGAGAGCGTCTGGGGCGGCAGCGCACACGCCGAGTCCCCCGAGTGCACGCCCGCCTCTTCCACGTGCTCCATGATCCCGGCCACGTAGAGATCACCGGTCGCGTCACGAATCGCGTCCACGTCAACCTCGACGGCGTCTTCGAGGAAACTGTCGAGCAAAATCGGTCGGCTCTTCGAGACGCCGCCCTCTCGAGCGAGCGCCCCGTGGGCGCTCGTGAGGTTGTTCATGACCCGCGTCAACGAGCCCTCGTCGTACACAATTTCCATCGCGCGCCCGCCGAGGACGTAGCTCGGTCGTACCAGCACGGGGTAGCCAATCGAGGCCGCGATCGCGCGCGCCTCGTCGAGGGTCGTCGCGACGTCGCCGGGAGGTTGGCGCAGGCCCAGGCGCGTGCAGATAGCGGACCACTGCTCGCGATCTTCCGCGGCGTCAATCGAGGCAACCGGCGTACCCAAGACGAGGTCGGGATCGAGTGTGTGCGCGAGCTTGAGTGGGGTCTGTCCCCCGAGGGACACGATCACGCCACGAATTCGAGCTCCGTCCACACAGGACGCGAGTTCCGACTCAATGACGGCCGCGACGTCGTCGGGCGTAAGGGGCTCGAAGTAGAGCCGGTCACTCGTGGAGTAGTCCGTTGAGACCGTCTCGGGATTGCAGTTCACCATCACACTTTCGAGGCCCATCGCCCGAACGGCCATGGCGGCGTGCACGCAGCAGTAGTCGAACTCAATGCCCTGGCCGATCCGATTGGGACCAGAGCCGAGGATGATGACGCGGTCGCGCGGCGACGTTCGCACCTCCGTCTCGGACTCGAAGGTGCTGTAGTGATACGGCGTCGCGGCGTCAAACTCCGCCGCGCAAGTGTCGACGGTCTTAAAGGTCGTGCGCACACCGGCGAGTCGGCGAGCGTCGCGCACGCGTTCACGCGTCGTGCCCGAAAGTTCCGCAATCTGCGTGTCCGAAAAGCCCCACTGCTTGTAGCGGCGCCAATCTCGCGCGTCGAGCGCCTCAAGGTCCACCCCGCTACTCAACTCACGACCGCGTTCGACGATGCCGGCGAGTTGGTGCACGAACCAGCGATCGACGCGCGTGCGCGTTACGACGTCGTCCACACTGGCCCCCCGCCAGAGAATCTCGTGCAACGCGTAGAGACGATCGGGCGTCGCCACGACGCAGCGCTGCCAAAGTTCGTCGTCGCTGAGATCGGCGAACTCCGACGCCGCGCCGACGGCAAAGCCGTCGCGACCCTGCTCGAGTGAGCGCACCGCCTTTTGCAAGGACTCAGCGAAGTTACGACCAATGGCCATGACCTCGCCCACGCTCTGCATGCGCGTACCGAGCGTGGGCGTGGAACCCGGCAGTTTCTCGAAGGCCCAGCGGGGAATCTTGGTGACGACGTAGTCGATGACGGGTTCAAAGCTCGCGGGCGTGGCGCGCGTGATGTCGTTCGTTATCTCGTCGAGCGTGTAGCCCACCGCGAGGCGCGCCGCGATCTTTGCGATCGGAAAGCCAGTCGCCTTCGAGGCCAACGCGCTCGAACGTGACACGCGAGGGTTCATCTCAATCACCAGGCGTTCCCCGTTGTCGGGATTCACCGCAAACTGCACGTTGGAGCCGCCGGTCTCGACACCCACCCGACGCAACACGGCGAAGGCGTCGTCGCGCATCGCTTGATACTCCACGTCCGAGAGCGTTTGCGCCGGGGCCACGGTAATGGAGTCGCCGGTGTGAACGCCCATAGGATCGAAGTTCTCGATACTGCACACGATGACGCAGTTGTCGGCGCGGTCACGCATGACTTCGAGTTCGTACTCCTTCCAACCAGCGATGGAGCGCTCGACCAAAATTTCGTGAATCGGTGAGGCGCTCAACCCTTCGGCGGCCAACTGGCGAAACGTGACTTCGTCGTGCGCGATGCCCGTGCCGGCACCACCCAGGATGTAGCTGGGGCGAATAATGATCGGCCAGCCAATGCGCGTCGCGATCTCGACCGCCTCACCGACGTCGTGGGCGAAGTCCGACTCGGGCACAGCCAGTCCGATATCGGCCATTGCCTGCTTAAAGAGCTCTCGATTCTCCGCCGTCTCGATCGCCTCGGGACGTGCGCCAATCACCTCGACGCCGAAACGTTCTGGCACGCCACGACGTACGAGCTCCATGGTCAAGTTGAGTGCGGTCTGCCCACCCAGGGTCGGGAGCAACGCGTCGGGCCGTTCGCGCTCGATGATGTCGGTCACGACGTCAACGTCCAGCGGTTCGACGTAGGTCACGTCCGCGGTCGCGGGGTCCGTCATGATCGTGGCGGGATTGGAGTTGACCAGGATGACGCGATACCCCTCTTCGCGCAACACCTGACAGGCTTGCGTGCCGGAGTAGTCAAACTCACAGGCCTGACCGATGACGATTGGCCCCGAGCCAATCACCATGATCGAGTGCAGGTCGTCGCGACGCGGCATCAGTGAGTCCTCATTTCCGTACCGAGTAGTTCAACAAATCGGGTGAAGAGATAGCGAGCGTCGTGGGGCCCGGGGCCCGCCTCGGGGTGGTACTGGACGCTGAAGCAACGATCGTCGAGCGAACTTATTCCCTCGATCACGCCGTCGTTGAGATTTACGTGACTCACCACGCCGCGCGCCAATGACTCGGGCGCCACCGCGTAGTTGTGGTTCTGCGCCGTGATTTCGACACGTCCCGTCGCGAGGTCCTTCACCGGGTGATTGCTGCCGTGGTGGCCAAAGGGGAGTTTGATCGTGCGCGCGCCCATTGCCTGCGCTAACAACTGGTGGCCCAGACAGATGCCAAAGATCGGCACCTCTCCCACCAGCGACGCCACCACTGACGTCTCGCGGACCAACGCCGCGGGGTCACCGGGGCCGTTGGAGAGAAAGACGCCTGCGGGTTCGAGGGCGCGAAGGTCGTTGAGGGTCGTGCTCGCCGGTACGACGGTGACGCGGAATCGCTGCGCGAGCTGATCGACCATGGTGGCCTTGATGCCGTAGTCAATCGCCACGACGTGCGGCCCGCGCGAACCGCGCTCGTAGTGCGCGGTCGTAGTGACCATGCTCACGAGGTCGCGTCCGTCGGTTCCCGTGGCCGCCCGAGCGGCGTCGAGCACGTCGTCGCGACTCGCGTGACCGAAGGCTCCGGGCAGTGCGCCGGCGCGACGCAAGTGGCGCGTCAGCGCGCGCGTGTCGACACCAACGATTGCCGCGAGGTGGTGACGACGCAAAAACGCTTCGAGATCGCCTTCGGCGCGCCAGTTCGACGAGACCTCGGAGAGGTCACGAATGACGACGCCCTGGCACCACGGACGCGCCGCTTCATCGTCGAGGACCGTGACACCGTAGTTACCAACGTGCGGATAGGTGAAGGTAATAATCTGACCCGCGTAGCTCGGGTCCGTGATCACCTCCTGATAACCGCTCAGCGCCGTGTTGAAAACGAACTCACCCGACGTCACGCCGCTTTCGGGCAGGTAGCCCGCCGCTTCGCCCTCGAACACGGTGCCGTCATTCAGTGCCAAATACGCGAGGGGCCTCACGACAGGACTCCTTCTCCGGCGACGACGCGCCCTCGGACGATCGTGGCGCGCGCTTGACCCTGCAGCGTGCGGCCGTGGTAAGGGGTGTTGGTCGAGCGACTCTGGAGCGCGTCACGATCAACGACGTAGGTGCGCGTCGGATCGAAGACCACCAAGTTCGCCATCTCCCCCGCGACGACGTCGCCACCGTGAGCGCCGTGACGCGGACGCACGTCGCGCGCACGCAGTTGCGCCACGCGCGCGGGACCACGACTGAGGACGGCGAAGAAACGCAGGGGATCGGCGTCAGCGCCACCCAGGGCCTCGTAAGTGAGCGACGCCGCGTGCTCAAGACCGAGCATGCCCGCGGGTGCCTCATCGAAGGGCAGGTCTTTACTTTCGGGGACGTGCGGCGCGTGATCGGTCGCGACCGCGTCGAGTTCACCGTCGCGCAAGAGCGCCCGCAGCGCCTCGACGTCGGACTGCGTACGCAGCGGGGGGTGCACTTTCATCACGGAATCGTAGGTCGCGCACGCCGATTCGTCCAAGGTGAAGTGATGCGGTGCAATCTCGAAGGTCACGTCCACCCCCTCGGCGCGCGCCTGCGTTACCAGTGACAGCGACCGCGCCGTTGACAGGTGCAAGAGGTGCAAACGCCCACCCGTCGCGCGCGCGAGCTCGAGGTCGCGCAGCACCATCAACTCCTCGGCCAGGGCCGGTCGACCCGTTAGACCGAGACGGGAGCTAACGGAACCTTCGTTCATCGACCCGCCGGCGGCGAGCCAGGCGTCTTCGCAGTGCTGCGCCAAACGCACCCCGAGCGGTCGGGCGTACTCGAGCGCGCGACGCATCAAGGCAGCGTCTTGCACCCCGGTTCCGTCGTCGCTGAACAGCCGCACGCCCAAGGCGGCGAGTTCGGCCATCGGGGCGAGTCGCTCCCCCGCGCGCGCGACCGTGATCGCGCCCGCGACGGCAACGTCAATCAACGAATTCGCGCCACGATCGAGCACGTAGGCCACGACCGCGACGCTGTCGAGCGCGGGCTCCGTGTTGGGCATCGCGACGACCGCCCCGTAGCCGCCGACCGCGGCGGCGTTGGCACCCGAGTGAATCGTTTCGGCGTGCTCGAAGCCCGGTTCGCGCAGGTGCGCGTGCAGATCAACGAACGACGGACCCACCCAGCAGTCCGTCGCGTCAATCTCGAGCGCGCCAGCGGGAACTTCGAGGTTCGTACCGACGGCCACAATCTGGTCGTCGACCATGAGAACGTCTTCAGCGACTATCGCGTTGGGATGAACCACGCGTCCGTTTCGTACCACTAACGCGGTCATTGCTCGCCCCCCGAAGATCCCAGCAAACTAAGAAAGAGAACCGCCATCCGCACGGGCACACCGTTGGCGACCTGGCGCGTCATGACGGCTGACGGTCGGTCCGCGACGCGCGAGTCAATTTCAACGCCACGGTTCATTGGTCCCGGGTGCGTCACGATCGTCTCGGGTCGCAGCCGACGGGCGCGCTCTACCGTGAGGCCGTGGCTGAACGTGAACTCGGCGAGACTCGGGACGAACGAACCAGAGCCGCGCTCGCGTTGCAAGCGCAAAAGACCTACGACGTCGGCCCACTCGAGGGCCTCCTCGAAGTCGGTCGCGACGTCGACGGGCCAGTGATCCACGTCCACGGGCAACAAGGTCGCCGGCGCGGCAAGTCGAACCCGTGCGCCGAGCGCCACGTAGGCGTCGACGTCACTTCGCGCGACGCGAGAGTGTCGCACGTCGCCCACGATCAACACGCGCAGACCATCAAAAAGTGCTGCGCCTGACTCGGGGCCGGTCGTGTGGTGACGCTCCGCGAGTAGTTGGCGAACCGTAAAGACGTCCAAGAGCCCCTGCGTGGGGTGTTGGTGCTGACCATCGCCTGCGTTAATCACTTTGACGTGGGGTACGTAGCGACTCACCTGCATCGCGGCGCCACTGGACTGGTGGCGCATCACGACGGCGTCAATGCCCAAAGCGTCAATGGTGGCGATGGTGTCGCGCAGCGACTCCCCCTTCTTCACGCTGGACGAGGCAACCGCCAATGACAAAACGTCGGCGCTCAGGCGCTTCGCCGCCGTCTCAAAGCTGAGTCGCGTTCGCGTTGACTCCTCAAAAAACAACGACGCCACGACGCGACCCTTGAGCGCCGGCACCTTCTTCACGCTTCGCTGGTTGACCTCAACGAAGGATTCCGCCGTATCCAGAATCTCGACAATGGCCTCACGGGTGAAGTCCTCAAGTCCGAGGAGATTTGCGCCGCGCAGCGTCTTCACGAAGCCACCTCGTCACCAATCCACACGCCGTCGAGCGTCGCTTGAATGGTCTCACGACGCGACGTTGGAAGATTCTTGCCCACGTAGTCCGGGCGTATTGGCAGCTCTCGGTGTCCGCGATCGATCATCACCGCGAGTTCAATCGCGCGCGGACGGCCCCACTCCGCCAACGCGTTCAACGCCGCACGAATCGTGCGACCCGTGAAGAGGACGTCATCAACCAAGACCACGACGCGACCGTCGAGGTCGACGGGAAGCAACGTTCTCGAGGGGTCGCGTAGAGGGCGCGAATCCAGGTCGTCACGGAAGAACGCGACGTCGAGCTCGCCCAGGGGGCACGGCTGATCGGCTATTGCCGCGAGTCGACTCGCGAGTGCTTCGGCGAAGACCACCCCGCCCGTTTGTAGTCCGATGAGGACAACCTCGTCGTCGCCGTGGCGTTCGCGGATTTCGTGCGCCATTCGCGTCAGTGCGCGCGCCACGTCCGCGTCGGAGAGCAGTTGGGCTCGGGGAACGAACGAACCGCGCGAGAGCGCGGGCGAAGAATCGTTACTCACAGGGCCTCCCGTCGTACGAGCCTCACAGGACTCGCTTCACGACGCTGCGAAACTTTAGCAGACGCGCGTTCGTCTGCGGGGTTACGACGACGTGTCGTTCACGGCGCCGCGAAATTCGTCGACCGACATCTGACCTCGCCCGGTCCACTCATCGAACGCGGGCTTGTCGGTCGATCCATCACGATCAAGGTGGCGACGGATAATGAGGGCCAGAATCGGCAACGCCCAAAAATCACCACAGACCCACAGAATGGCCGCGGCAATCTGTTGGCCAGCGAAGGGCGACATGCTGACACCCGGCACGTGGTCGTAAGTTGCGTACCACGACGTGGAGGGAAAGAAACTCATTGACATCGCGAGGAACGTCATGAGAGCATTCGTGACGAGTATGGCGCCAATCTTCCAGCCCGTATCTCGAGCGGGCTTGATCGGATGCGACGGCACGAGTTGGAGCCAAAAGAGGACTCCCGTCACCAAGAAACTCAGATGCATCAGCCACACGTGGACAAAGCCATTGTGCTCCGAGAGCTCAAAGGCCCACGGAATATGCCAGAACAGCATCGCGCTGTTGAACGATACGACGGCGAAAAGAGGACTTCGCACGACGCGACCCACCGCGCGAAGTCCCGAGGTCTTCGCGTCGAGGTACAGGAACTTTCCGAACCGGCGACGGGCCTTCACGGGAAGCGTGAACATGAGGGGAATCCAGGGTGCGCCGTACACGATCAACAAGGAAACGAAAAAGGCCGCAATGACGTGGTTAATCATGTGGACGTAGAGATAGCTCGACGCCCAGTAATCGAGTGGCGACACGATGGTAACCAACAACAACCCAAGTCCCGCATAAAAAAACCACGAGCGTCGACGGCGCCAGGCGTTACGCTCCGGGCGCGAATGCCGACGCAATCTCGAGAGCCCAATCTCGTGGGCCCAAATCGTCAACGCCACCCCAACAATGACGGGGTCGAATGACCAATGCTGGAGAAGTACGCTCACGATGACGAATCCGTTGAACCCTTGACGTCGCGACGCGAAGCCTCGAGTTCTCGTTGGTGCAATTCCCAACCGGCCAACATTGAATCGAACTCCGGGGCCAATGCGGCTCTACCTTTGGCGACTTTCTCTGTCGAGCGCTGATACGAGTCGGGGTGGAGCGTCTTCCACCACATGTAAACCGCGAATCCGCCGAGAAGAGGCCACTCAAACACGTAGGCCCAACTCAAACCGTTACCACCCAACGCTCGATGTAGTTCGAACCAAAAGGCCGCGGCGCACAAGAGTAGGCCCCCAACGAGGGCCAAGTGCGTGCGAACGTTGCTACGACGCCCCGGTGACGGATCGAGCGACGACGCGGAAACCTCGCTTTTCACCACGCAAATACCCTAGTGCCGTGTGACAAAACACGGCGTCTCAGAATCTCAGAATCCGGTTACTAGAGTGGTCTGGTTCCCTAGAGAAACTCCGATGACCGAAATCTCCCCTGGCGACACTCAGGTGCCGCACCCCGACGAAACAGCACGCCTGTCGGCGGCCTACGGCGCGACGCTGAGCGACGAGGAATTCGCTGCCGCGCTACGCGCGGGCCGCGCCCCCGTTCCGAAGAAATTCATCCTCGTAATGTCGTTAGTGCTTGTCGGCGCCATCGTGGTGGGCACCACGGTAGAGAAACTCTTCGGCAGTGTTGGTCAGACTTCGCGTCCCGTCAAAACCCACTTCGTCGCCCCAAATACGGTCGCCCCATCGCTGCGCGCTCTTAAGAACGGTCAACGGGGTTCAAGCCTCGCCGACGTCTTGGGCCTGCGGTCCATCGAACACGCGCCGGCGTCAAACTTCTCACTGACTGACCAGCACGGACGTCCGTGGCGTCTTCACGACTACCGGGGCCACGTCGTGGTCGTCACCTTTTTTGACGTCGC
>JANWIR010000081.1 GCA_025449805.1 Acidimicrobiales bacterium
GAACGCGTCGTCGAGCGTTACGCCGAGGCCTCAACGGCCACGTGAGGAACGACGCGCTCGAGCCACTTCGGCATCCACCAGTTGGCCTTACCCAAAAAGTGCATGAGCGCCGGTACCAGCACGGTGCGCAAGATGAAGGCGTCCATCAGCACCGCGCCACCGAGGCCGATGCCGAACTCCGCGATGATGCGCTGACCACCGAAGGCGAAGGAAAAGAAGACGCAGATCATGATGAGCGCGGCGGCCGTGATGACGCGGCCCGTGTTCGCCTGGCCCCGCGTAATCGCGAGTTCGTTGTCCTTGGTGTTGACCCACTCTTCGTGCATGCGTGAGACCAAGAAGACTTGGTAGTCCATCGAGAGGCCGAAGAGAATCGCGATCATGATGATCGGCAGGAAGGACTCCACAGGCCCGGTGCCGGCGCCGATGATGGAACTGCCCCAGCCGAACTGAAAGACCGCGACGACGAGCCCGAAGGAGGCCGCGACCGCGAGCAGATTCATCACGGCGGCGACCACGGGAATAAGGACACTGCGAAAGGCGACCATGAGGAGCAGACAGCCCAGCAGCACGATGACCCCGAGGAAGAGCGGGATGCGCCCACCGAGCACCGTCGCGAAGTCGGCGAAAATCGCCGTGAGGCCGCCCACGAAGATCGGCGTGTGCGCGCTGGTGGTGGCTTGGGGGATGAAGGCGTCACGAATGCGATGGATGAGGTCGGTCGTCTTGGCGTCCTGGGGGCTCGTCGAGGGAACCACGGTCAACACCGCCACCGTGTGATTGGGACTGACGAGCAGCGGCTCGACTGCGGCGACGCCCTGGGCGTGCTCGAGCGAGGTGGCGAGTGCGTGCATCGCCGCGAGGTCGGCGGCGTTGCGCAGTTGGCCAACCACGGCCAAGGGACCGTTAAAGCCGGGGCCGAAGCCCTGCGCTAAGAGGTCGTACGCCTGGCGCGTCGTGGTACTCGGTGGATTTGATCCCTGGTCGGAACTTCCCAAGTTGAGCGAGAAGACTGGCAGGGCGATCAACACAATGACCACGAGCGCGACGAGGGAGAGCAGGCGGGGGCGACGCGAGACGAAGGCGGCCCAACGCTGCCACGGCCCCTCGACGACGAGGGGCTCGGGACCCTTTTCGAGGAGGGTCTTGCGCTCGCGACGACTGAGTACCTTGGACTTCCAAAAGCCCAGTAACGACGGCAACAAGGTGAGCGAGGCGAAGACCGTGATGAGGACGGTGAGGGCCGCGGAGATGGCGACGCCGTTCAGCACCGAAAAGCGCAAGATCAACATGCCGAGCAGCGCGATCACCACGGTCGAACCGGCGAAGAGCACCGCGCGCCCCGAGGTGTTGACCGCGGTCACGACGGCGTCTTCGATGTTGTGACCGCGCTTGAGCTCTTGACGTACGCGCGTCACGATAAAGAGGGCATAGTCGATGCCCACGCCCAGACCAATGAGTGATCCCAAAATCGGGGCGAAGTCGGCGATAGAGAGGCCGTGACTGAGGAGCGTCGTCGTGGCCGTCGCGATGCCGAGGGCGAAGAGCGCGACGCCCAGGGGCAACAGCATCGCGAAGAGCGAACCGAAGGCCAGTACCAAGACGATGGCCGTCGCGATCAGGCCAAAGATTTCGCCCTTTGAGCCTTTGGGGCTGTCGAGCTGACCGAAGGCGTTACCCCCGAACTGGATATTTAACGAACTCGATCGGGCGCTACTCGCGACGGTCTCAACGTTCTTGATGTTCTTGGTGTCGAGTTTGAAGGCCGGCTCGGTGAAGTGCACGACCGCGTAGGCGATGGTGCCACCCTTGGACACGAAGGCACTGCCGAGACACTTACCGTTGATGATCTCGGCCGTGAAGGGCCCCACGCAGTAGGGCGAAATGACGCTCGCGACCTGGGGGAGCGTCGCGACCTTCACGAGCACTGCTTGGATCGCTGCGCTTTGCGCGACGAGTGAGCCAGAAGTGGCTTGAAAGACGATCTGGTCGGTGTCGCCGGACTGGCCGGTGAAGGCCTTCGCCAGGAGGCCCTGCGCTTCGGTCGAGTTCGTACCCGGCAGGGAGAAGGAGTTGGAGTAGGCCGAACCGGCGGTCTGGGACGCCACGTTGATCCCTAAGAACAGCAAGACCCAAAAGGCCAGGATGATCCAACGACGGCGAACAGCAAAACGGGCGAGTGATTTCACGAGACTCCTGGGTGGGGACCATTGGGGTACGGTTCAATGAGGAACCTCAACACTACGGGGAGAGCCGTGCCCCCAGACCTTTCGGACTCCACGCGTTTCTCGGGACACGTCTACCCCCAAAACATCCCCGTCCCCAACGAGATTCGACCGGGCCGGCCGGCCCCCTGGTCGCGCCTCACGCAGCCAGAACGATCAGGACTTACTCTCGACCTTGTTGAGCAGCGACTTCGCCAGCGGGGCCGTCACTTTTCGAGCGCCCCACTGCCGCGCGAGGCGGCCGAGCTACGCGTGGTGCTCGACGACGAAGAGCGGCCCATCACCCGCGCCTCGGCGGTACTGGTCGCGCTCTACGAGCACGACGGCGAGGCGCGCGTTATTTTGACCCGACGATCGCGCGAGCTGCGCAATCATCGCGGCGAAATCGCCTTCCCCGGAGGGCGAAGCGACCTCGGCGAGGATCCAGTGACGACGGCGTTGCGTGAGGCCGACGAGGAGGTGGCGCTACGCGCCGACCAAGTCGACGTCGTCGGTTGGCTAAGTCCCCTGGTCACGTTGGCCTCGGGTTCGGCGATTTGGCCCATCGTGGCGACCATGTCCGATGAACCAACGCTCGTCGCCAACCCCGACGAGGTGGAGCACGTCTTTGCCGTTGCGCTGAGTGAGCTCGCGCGCGACGAGAACTTCGTCGAGGAGCGGTGGCGACGACCGACGACGCGTCCGGGTGCCGACGCCGAGGGCTTCTTTCCGATCTACTTCTTTCGTACGCCCCACGACGTGATCTGGGGCGCCACCGCGCGCGTCGTCACCGAGTTGCTCTGCGTCGTCCTCGACGTCCCCTGGCCCGACGAGGACCGGTTTGGGGTTGGTTGACCCGAGTAGATTAGAGGCACACCTTTTCGTTTTGCGGGTGGCTTTTTAGCGGAGGACTTCATGGCGGAAGTAGAAATCGGGATCTTCAAATCGGCGCGTCAGGCCTACGGCTTTGACGACATCGCCATCGTGCCCAGTCGGCGCACGCGTGACCCCGAGGACGTCGACATCTCCTGGCAGATTGACGCCTACAAGTTCGAACTCCCGGTCTTGGGCTCGGCCATGGACGGCGCCATGTCGCCCCTCACCGCCATCGAACTCGGTCGCCTGGGCGGCCTGGGCGTTCTCAACCTCGAGGGTCTGTGGACTCGTTACGAAGACCCGACGCCGCTGTTTGACGAGATCGCCGAACTCGACGACGACAAGGCCACTGCCCGCATGCAGCAGATGTACTTAGAGCCCATCAAGCTCGAACTGGTGGCGGAGCGCATCAAGCAGATGAAGGACGCCGGCGTCACGACCTCAGCGTCGGTCACCCCGGCGCGCACCGCGTGGATGAGTAAGACCATCATCGACGCGGGCCTCGACGTGCTCGTCATTCAAGGCACCGTCGTCTCGGCCGAGCACGTCAGTAAGACCGCCGAGCCGCTCAACTTGAAGAAGTTCATTCGCGAATTCGAGATTCCCGTCATCGTCGGCGGTTGCGCGAGCTATCAAGCGGCGCTGCACCTCATGCGCACGGGCGCGGCCGGCGTGCTCGTGGGCGTAGGCCCCGGTAACGCCTGCACCTCACGCGCCGTGCTCGGTATTGGCGTCCCCCAGGCGACGGCGATCGCCGACGTCGCGGGCGCGCGCATGCGTCACCTGGATGAGACCGGCGTCTACGTGCACGTCATCGCCGACGGCGGCATGAGCAAGGGCGGCGACATCGCCAAGGCCATTGCCTGTGGCGCGGACGCGGTCATGATCGGCTCACCGCTCACCAGCGCCGTCGAGGCGCCGGCTCGGGGCTTTCACTGGGGCATGGCGACCTTTCACCCGACCCTGCCGCGCGGCACGCGCGTGCGCACCCAGGTGCGCGGCACCTTGCGCGAAGTCCTGCTCGGACCGGCCCACGAGAATGACGGACGACTCAACCTCTTTGGCGCGTTGCGCACGTCGATGGCGACCTGCGGCTACGAGACCTTGAAAGAGTTCCAGAAGGCCGAGATCATGCTCGCGCCCTCCCTGCAGACCGAGGGCAAGCAACTCCAGCGCGCCCAGGGCGTCGGAATGGGACATTGAACGAGACCGTTCTCGTCGTTGACTTTGGGGCTCAGTACGCCCAACTCATAGCGCGGCGCGTACGCGAGGCGCACGTCTACTCCGAGATCGTGCCCTCGACTATCACGGCCGAGCACGTACGCGAAAAGGCGCCAGCCGCGATCATCTTGTCGGGCGGACCAAAGTCCGTCTACGAGACGCCCGCACCCTCACTCGACCCCGCGATCTACGACCTCGGCGTACCCATTTTGGGTATCTGTTACGGGGCGCAACTCATGGCCCAACAGCTCGGCGGTGAGGTCGCGAAGACCGGCCGCGGCGAGTACGGCCGCACCGCGCTCACGCGCGTCGGGTCGTCGACACTGCTTGGCTCGTGGCCCGAGACGAGCGAGTGTTGGATGAGTCACGGCGACGCGATCGCGACGCCCCCCACGGGTTTCGTCGTGACGGCGTCCTCACCGGAAGCACCGGTGGCGGTGATGGAGAACGTCGAGCGACGTCTCTTCGCGACGCAGTTCCACCCCGAGGTCGCCCACACCGAGCGCGGTCAGGCGCTGCTCGAGAGCTTCCTGCACGAGGCGGCCGGCATCGCGCCGACGTGGACCAACACCTCGATCATTGAAGACCAGGTCGCGATCATTCGCGAACAGGTCGGCGGCGAAAGGGTGCTCTGCGCGCTGTCGGGCGGCGTGGACTCCGCCGTCGCGGCCGCCATGGTCTTTAAGGCCATTGGCAACCAGTTGACGTGCGTTTTCGTCGACACCGGACTAATGCGCAAAAACGAGGGCGAACAGATTGAAGAGACCTTCACGCGCCAGTTCGGCGTCGAACTCATTCACGTGAAGGCCGCGGACCGCTTCTTTGACGCGTTGGCTGGGGTCACGGACCCCGAGCGCAAGCGCAAAATTATTGGCGAGCTCTTCATTCGTGAGTTCGAAGCGGTGGCGCGTGATCTCGCGAGCGGCGGTGACGGACCGCGCTTCTTAGTCCAGGGCACGCTCTACCCCGACGTCATCGAGTCGGGCTCTGGTCACGCCGCCAACATCAAGAGCCACCACAACGTGGGCGGACTACCCGAGGACCTCTCCTTTTCCCTCATTGAACCGTTGCGCTCACTCTTTAAGGACGAGGTCCGTCGCGTCGGCGAGGAGTTGGGCTTGCCGGCCGAGATCGTCTGGCGTCAGCCCTTCCCGGGTCCGGGGCTCGGGGTGCGCATTGTCGGTGAGGTGACGCGCGAGCGCGCCGAGATCTTGCGCAACGCCGACTACGTGGTCGTGGACGAGATCAAAAAGGCCGGTCTCTACCGCGAGCTCTGGCAGAGCTTCGCCGTGTTACCAGCGGTGCGTACCGTGGGCGTCATGGGCGATGGCCGAACCTACGCGTACCCCATTGTCATCCGCGCCGTCACGAGTGACGACGCGATGACCGCCGACTGGGCCCGTTTGCCCTACGACCTGATCGAGCGCATCGCCAATCGCTTGATCCGCGAGGTTGAGGGCGTCAATCGCGTCGCCCTCGACGTGACCAGTAAGCCGCCGGGCACCATCGAGTGGGAGTGAGCCGGTACTCGGTCTTTGATGAGTCGCTCGAGGAGAACGCGCCGCGCCTCGACCCCGACGCCCTGCTCGAGGGCCTGACCGAACCCCAGCGTCGCGCGGTCACCCAGCGCGGTGGACCCCTGCTCGTGATTGCCGGGGCCGGCTCGGGCAAGACCCGCGTCTTGACGCGTCGAGTTGCGCACCTGCTCGCGACGGGCGACGCTCGAGCGCACCAAATCATGGCCATCACCTTCACCAACAAGGCGGCCGACGAAATGCGTCGACGCGTGGTGGAACTCGTCGGCGAGGACGCGTCGCGGATGTGGGTGTCGACCTTTCACTCGGCCTGTCTACGAATGCTGCGCAGCCACGCCGACGTGCTGGGTTACGAGCGCGGTTTCACCATCTACGACGCCGGCGACGCCGAGAGCGCCGTCGAGCGCATCATGAAGGAACTGAACCTCGACGTCAAGCGTCTGACGCCGCGATCGGTCGCCTCGATGATCTCGGCCGCGAAGAACGAGATGATCTCCTCGACGCGTTACCTCGCCACCTACGGCGACGACCCCAACCGGCGTCGCGTCGCGCAGATTTACGATCTCTACGAACAGCGCTTGAAGCTCGCCAACGCCATGGACTTTGACGACCTTCTCTTAAACGCGGTCGCGATGTTACGACTCGACGAGGGGGTACGCACCTCGTACCAGGAACGCTTCTCGTACCTTTTGGTCGACGAGTTTCAAGACACCAACGGCGTGCAGAACGAACTGGTGATGACGTTGGCAGCCACGCACCGTAACCTCTGCGTGGTTGGCGACTCCGACCAGTCGATCTATCGTTTCCGCGCGGCCGACGTGCGCAACATTTTGCAGTTCGAGCAGCGCTTTCCCGACGCCAGCGTCATCGTGCTCGAACAGAACTTCCGCTCGACCCAGACGATTCTCGACGCCGCCAACGCGGTGATCGCGAAGAACGCCTCGCGTCACGCGAAGAACCTCTTCACCGACGGCGACCAGGGCGAGAAGATTCTCCTGTACCGCGCGGGTGATGAGTACGACGAGGGTCGCTGGATCGCCACGGAGCTTCGCCGACTGCGCAACGAACACCATCTGACCTGGTCCGACATGGCCATCTTCTACCGCACCAACGCCCAGAGTCGCGTACTCGAAGAAGAGATGCTCCGCGCCAATCTGCCCTACCGGGTCATCTCGGGGATGCGTTTCTACGACCGCAAAGAAATTAAGCACGCCCTGGCCTACGCGCGGCTCATCGTGAACCCCCGCGACGAGGCCTCGGCGCGGCGGGTCATCAACGAGCCCAAGCGCGGCGTCGGGGACGCGGCGCAGGCCAAACTCGGCGTCTACGCCGCCGAGCACGGCCTCTCCTTCGCCGAAGCCGCGGCCTTCGCGGGAGCGGCAGGTCTGACGGGTCGCGCGAAGACCGGAGCCGACAAGTTCGCCTTCATCTTGGACGAACTGCGCGCGCTCGCGAACGACCTCTCGCCGCGCGAGATGATCGACGCCATCGTGCGCGAGAGCGGGATGGGTGACGCGCTGCGCGAGGAGAACTCCGACGAGTCCTACTCGCGACTGGAGAACTTGGGCGAGTTGGCCTCGGCCGCCGCGCAGTACGACACGTTGCTCGACTTCGTTGAGCGCATGGCGTTGGTCGCCGACGCCGACCAACTCGACGCCGGGGCCGGCGCGGTGTCGCTCATGACCCTGCACGTCGCGAAGGGTCTCGAGTACCCGGTCGTGGTCTTGACCGGTCTCGAGGAGACAATCTTTCCGCATCGTCGAGCACTCAGTGACGACGCCGAACTCGAAGAAGAGCGGCGTCTTTGTTACGTGGGCATCACCCGCGCGATGCGACACCTCGTGTTGACCCACGCCTGGAGCCGCACCCAGTGGGGAAATCGCGTCGACACGATTCCGAGTCGTTTCCTCCAAGAGGTGCCGAGTGAGCTCGTAATCGACCTCTCGGCCAGCGTGCCCCTTCGTCGCGCGACGTTTATTGCGGACGACGAGGGCTTTACCGGACGCGGATCATCGTTCACCGAGGGCCGGGCCTTCGGCACCGGCGCGGCACCACCGGCGCGCTCGACGGGAGCTGAGCTCTTGGGGCTGAAGCGTGGTGAACGCGTTCGCCACGACCGCTACGGACCGGGCACGGTCGTCGCGGTCGAGGGTGAGGGGAGCCACGCGCGGGCGAGCGTGAATTTCGACGAACACGGCACCAAGCAGTTGGTACTCGCCATGACGCCGCTGCGGCGGGCTTAGAAATCACTGGCGAAGTGGTGACATTTTGTGGCGACGAAATCTAAAGGCGATATGACGTCGACACGCCACCGAAGCCTTCCGGCTGTCCTCCCTCAGGTGGATCGTTAGGGTGCGTGACCTTCAATAATTTTTGATAATGGCACTGTGACGCGTGCGTGGTAGAACCGAATGAATGGTAGGAATCACCCGAATTGCTGCCCTAACTTCGTGGAGAAGAGGATTGTGCCCGCGATACACCCTTACGAAAATGCTCAAGAGATTGTGGTGTACGCCGGTGCCGACGTCGAAATCTCACTTCCGCTTGACCGTGACCGAGAGACGGTCTGGGCTTCGCAAGCCCAGATCGAGAAACTTTTCGACCTCGATCAATCTGGGGTTTCGCGACACATTCGAAACATTCTCGGTAGTGCCGAAGTAGATCCGGAAAGCAATATGCAAAAATTGCATATTGCTTCGGCGAATCGCCCGGTAACTTTCTACAGCCTTGACGTCATTCTGGCCGTGGGTTACCGCGCCAACTCGGGCCGCGCTATCGAATTCCGTCGCTGGGCAAACACGGTTCTCAAGGAATACTTAATCACAGGTGTCGCAGTCAACACAAGGCGCATCGATGAACTTGGATCAATTGTACGGCTGCTTTCACGTTCCGAGAATGAACTTGTCGCGGGAGTCGCGGACGTTCTCGCCGGTTATATCCCAGGACTGCAACTACTACGCGAGTACGACGAGGGCCACGTCACCACTCACCCCGGCGTCACGCCAAGATGGGAACTCACTCTCGAAGAAGCCCGAGCCGTCGTAAAACGAGTTGCACAGGAGTTCCCTCAAGATACATTGTTCGGCCACGACCCAAATGGAAAATTAGACGGCACTATCGGCGCTCTCTACCAGGGCTTCGCTGGTCAAGACATCTACCCCACCGTTGAAGACAAGGCCGCCAATCTGCTCTATCTCGTCGTCAAAGACCATGCCCTAGCCGACGGGAACAAACGTAGCGCCGCAGCCCTCTTCGTGACCTTCCTCGATCGAAACGGCATCCTCTACGACGAAACGGGAAAGCCGAAGATTGCCAACAACGCTTTGGCTGCCATCACGTTGATGGTGGCCATTAGCGAACCCAGTGAGAAGGATCTGATGGTCGCGTTGATTATCCGTATGCTCGCTGGGGGTGATCGGTGAGATCAAACGCCAGAGGATTTCACTCCCGCCGCGACGGTTGGCGGTCATCCATTACTGGTAGCGGGTTCCAATAATTCCTAATTGCTGTTAGTGCGGCAGAGGAATTTCGCCCAACGCACCTTTAACGTAGATTCCGAACGAAATCAGTCAAAACCTAGGTAAAACGTCAAAGTTTGCGTGAGTTTCTGTCTCTTAGAAAGGTCTTAGAGGCGGGTGAAAGAATGGGAGCCTCATGGTTTCCACCCGGCCCGCCTACCGTCCGCCGGCGCCTCCTCGCTCGCATCGCTTGCCCAAGCACGTGTACTGGCGTCGTCGCGCCATTACGTTGCTCTCGATCGTCACCCTCGTCGTCTTCAGCTACCTCGGCGTGACGTTGGTCATGGCGCTCAATAACCCGAGCTTTGGCGTCTCGTCGATGGCGCGCATCGCGGAGTGGGGTCGCCAACACGGCATCGGTGGCTTCGTGACCTGGGCCGAGACCGAGTACTACAAACTGCACCCGCCGAAGAAGGGTGGCGCGCCGCCACTCAGTGCCTTCGGATCGGGCGCGACGTCCGTCCATATCCCCAAGGGCAATCACCTCGCGCCGCCGTCGACGATTCCCTCGCCGGCCGGCACGGCGCTGCCGGGTGAGGGCGTCTGGCACGTCGCCGGACGCACCACCGCAAACGGCACGCCCACGGTCTACGAGGCCTTCGTGCGCCCCAACGCCGTTAACACCAGCTACGTCGTTGGCGTCGCGTGGATGGACCCGACGTTGTTAAAGGCGCAGCTCTACTCGGGCTCGCAGATCCCCGGTGGGGGTCCCTTTAAGTACACCGCGCCGATTACCCCGGCTGCCTCAACGACGCTGGTCGCGGCCTTTAACGCGGGCTTTCGCATGCAAGACGCCCACGGTGGCTACTACACCCAGGGCAAGATGCTGCTCCCGCTACGCCAAGGCGCGGCGTCGGTGGTCATCTTCAAAGACGGCACCATGACCGTCGGCGCCTGGGGCGAGGGCGGGCTCACGATGGGCAACCAGATCGAGGCGGTGCGCCAGAACTTGGACCTCATCGTGCAAAACGGCCAGCCGGTCGCGGGGCTCGACGCGGCGCACTCGCTGAAGTGGGGCGCCACCTTGGGCGGCACCTTTAACGTCTGGCGCTCGGGGCTGGGCGTGACCAAAGACGGCGCGCTGATCTACGTGGGCGGGCCGAGTCTTTCGATCTCGGACCTCGCCAACGTGTTAGTGCGCGCCGGCGCGGTGCGCGCTATGGAACTCGACATCAACACCGACTGGGTCCAGTACACGACGTATCAAGGTCCACTCGGTAGTGCCGTCAACGGTGCCAACGGGACCGATCTCCTAAGTTCCATGAACGGCAATCCGGGGCGATTCTTCGCCAACTGGTGGGTGCGGGACTTCTTCACCATGTCACTGCGTCCCAATGAGTTGAGTAGCGCCACCGCCTCAAAGTCCAACGCCACGAGTTCCGTGACCCCCGCGGGCTAGGCACAAAATAGGTCGTTTTCCAACGATTCGATGACGCGACCGAGTGCCACGCCTTTCAGTACGATGAGGAGTGGACCGCCAACGGCGTAGATCTCGCGCCACGTCACCTGCCGCGACGTCGTGGTGTCTTCGTATATCCCGAACTCCGTCGCCTGACGTACTACGGCCCGCCGGCCGTGATTGGCGACGCTCTGCCCGACCGTTTCGCTAACGCGTTCGTTGACGCGTGGATGGCCGATCAGGGTGTGGTGGCCTTAACGATCACCGCGCTCGACCAACGAGGGAACTAGCGGTCAGCAATCTTTCGAAAAATTGGCCGGGGTAGGTGGCGAAGTATCGAAAAGACGTAGCGGAGAATGGGTGGGCTCCAGATGACGCGAGCGCCACTGGCAAGTCCCTTCATCACGTACTCGGCCACTTCGTTTGGTCCCGTCGTGAAAGGAATGTCCGGCAGCCCCGTCGTCATCTTGGTGCGCACGACGCCGGGGCGCAGTATCTGCAAGGTGACCCCGGTGCCCTCGAGGGAGTCGGCCATCGCGTCACAGAGCCGGTCGAGTCCGGCCTTCGCGCCCGAGTAGAGGTAGGCCACGCTGCGCACGCGAATCGCGGCGACCGAGCTCATGACGAGGATCCTCCCGCGACCCTGTTCGACCATTCGACGGCGCACCTCGGCGAGGGCGGCCACCGGCCAGGTCACGTTGACCGTGATCATGCGCGCGGCCGCCTCGGCGTCGTTCTGCATGGCGGTTTGGTCGCCCAAGAGTCCTACCGCGACGATAACCAAGTCAACCTGCTCGCCGACCTTGGCGAAGGCCTCCTCGACGACGCGCGCGGCGTTACTCGGATCGATGGCGTCAAAGAGCACCGTGTCGGTTTTCGTCGCGCCGTAGTCGCGTGCCTCCGCGGCCGACGCGTCGAGGAGCGACTGGTCGCGTCCACAGAGCACCACCGTCGACGCGCGCGCCGCGCAGAGTTTCTTGGTGATCGCGCGCGCGATGTCCGAACTGCCCCCCAAGACGACAACGTTTTGGGGCTGACCGAAGGCGTTTTCCATACCTAGTTTCCTACCAGGTGCAGCCGACGCGCGAGATCGCTCGTGAGTTGACCGCGTGGATCGAGGCGTTCTTTGAGTTCGCGAAACTCACCCAGGCGTGGGTACATGGCGTTCACCTTCGTGGCGTCGAGGCGTGCGTCCTTGGCGAAGTAGATCCGCCCACCGGCGTCGAGTACCAGGTCGTCGAGATCATCGAGCACGCGCGCGAGCGCGGGTGGTCCGACGGGAAGATCGAGCGCCAGGGTCCAACCGGCGCGCGGGAAACTCAAGGGTCCTCGATTTTCGGGTCCGAAGCGCTTAAGGACCGCGAGGAAGCTCGCCACCTTGGCGCTCGAGAGTCGCTCGATGACCGCTTCGATGGTCGCGGCGCCGTCGTCGGGTACCACGAACTGGTACTGCACGAAGCCGCGCTTGCCGTAGAGGAGGTTCCAGTCGCGCACGCCATCTAAGGGGTGAAAGAAACTCTGGATGGACTGGGGTTCGCGGGCCTCGTGGCGTGGCGCACTGCGAAACCAGAGTTCGTTAAAGGCCCGCACGCTGTAGCGATTCAAGAGTCCACTGGGTGGGGCGAGGGGCACGCGCAGGCGTCCCGAGCGCGGGGCGCGCAGGGTGGCCTCGGCGACCTCGCTACGCGTCGCGTGCTCGCCGCGCGTGAGAATCGCGCGACCCAGGTGCTTACCCCGGGTCATGCAATCGACCCAGGCAACGGAGTAGTGGTAGTTCGCGTCGCCCTCGATCATGGCGGCCATGACGGCCGCTAAGTCGTCGTAGCGGTCGGTGTCGACGAGCACCTGGTCCGTCTCCACGGGCGTGAGCGCCAGCGTGAGTTCGGCGACGAAACCGGTGAGACCCATCGCGCCGAAGGTCCCCCAAAAGAGTTCGGGGTCGCGCTCGGGGGAGGCCTCGAACGTGCCCTGGGGGGTCACGATCTGCAGGGAGCGCACGTGACTGGCGAACGAGCCGTCGACGTGGTGGTTCTTCCCGTGGACGTCGGCCCCGATGGCCCCACCCATGGTGACCTGGCGAGTGCCGGGGGTGACCGGCACAAACCAGCCGAGGGGCAGCGCCACGGCCAGGAGTTCGTCGAACGAGACGCCCGAGCCGAGGCGCACGGTGCCGTCGGCGGCGATGGGGCCGAGGTAGTTAAACCCGCGGTTCTCGAGCACTACGCCGCCACCTAACTGGGCGGCGTCGCCGTAGCTGCGTCCGAGACCGCGCGCGATGACGAAGCGCTCGTCGCGGTAGACCTGTTCGACCTCGTCGACGTGGTGTGGCTGCAGCACGCGCGCCTGGGAGAAACTGGTGCGACCCCAGCCCGTCAGTGACGTGCTGGTCACGCGTAGACCCCGACGTAGAGCAGCACGGCCCAACTCGCCGCGAGCAGCTGCACCGTGCGATTGCGCAAGATGAGTTCCTCGGGCGCCGCGCCGTCGCCGGCCTCGGCGGCGCGCATGATGAAGAGCGTCGCGAGTACGACCGGGATGACCGAGAGTCGAATGGGCACAATGTGGTGGTGCACCGATGACAGGCCGGTCGCCGAGGTGTCAAAGGCCCACAGGCAGTACCCGGTGACGACGGCCGTCGCGCTCAAGGTCAGCGCCGAGGCCAAGAACTCGGGGGTGTACTGCGCTAAGACCGGCCGGGTCGAGCCAACGCCGAGCTTCTTTAGTTCACTGGAACGTTTGCCGACGACCAAGAAGAGCGCGCCAAAGGAGATGACCATCAAGAACCACGTCGACACGAAAACGTGGCTCGCGGCCGCCCCGGCGTAGGCGCGAAGGAAAAAGCCACTCGCCAGGGCCGCGAACTCAACAATGGCGACGTTCTTGAGTCCGTAAATGTAGGCGGCGGTAATGACGACATACAGGGCCATGATCAACAGCAGTCCCCAGGGGTGCCACAAGAAGAAGGGCAGGGTGAAGCCCACCACGAGTAGTCCCAGTGCCGCACTCCAGGCGCGTCCTTCGCTCAACTGGCCCGCCGCGATCGCGCGGTAGCGCTTGGTTGGGTGCTCGCGGTCGGCCGGCGCGTCGCGCACGTCGTTTACCAGGTACCCGGCCGACGAAATCAGACAAAACGAGACGAAGGCGACCGCCGTATGGCGCAGGACGTCGGCGTGGAACAAGATGCCCGCGGCCGCCGGGGCGATGATAATCAGGCCGTTCTTGACCCACTGGGGTAGGCGCATCGCCGAGACGAGTGCGCGTACGGGTCCCCGCGGAGTGGGTTCGTTCCTGGTCACGACCATCAACGCTAGTCCCCGATTTTTAGTCCTTCGCCCTCGCCAGCGCGTTCGCGCGCTGGCGAGGGCGAAGCGGCGTACTTAGTGGTCGGCGATGATCGAACCGACGCGGTCACCCAGTCCCGGGTCCCGGCGCACGAGTACCGAGGCGTAGACCAACGAGAGCACCAACGTGGCGAGCGCCATGTACGGGTACCAGTTAAAGGGCGTGGGCTGACCGGGCTTCGCGAGGTAGTAGAGCGGCACCAAAATCGCCAACAGCCCGAGCGCGGGCAACACGACGTGGCGGAAGGGATTGAAGAGTTCGGGGTGGTGGCGGCGGTAGTAGAAGGGCAGCGCCAGGTTGCTCAGTCCGTACACCAGTAGCAACAGAATCGTCCCGAAGGTGGACGATTCGACGAACATCGTCAGCGGGCTCATGGCGCCGGAGGTGGCGTGTCCCCCCATAATGTGGCCGAGACCCCAGATGCCGATGATGGCGAGTCCAATGCCGAGGTACGTGAACATGGCGACGACCGGCGTACGACGCGTCGGGTGTACGCGGCCAATAACGCGCGGCAGCAGTCCCTCGCGCCCCGCGTTGAAGAGCAGGCGTGCCTGGGAGTTGGTGCCGGCAATCAGGGCACCCAGCGTCGAGGTCATGCCGGCCAACAACGCGAAGAACAACGCCACCGCGAAGACCTCTTTCGCAACCGAGATGAAGGGAATCGGTGCGCTGGAGAGCGCCTTGACGTCACCCTTGAAGCCCACCACCGTCGAGAAGGCGAAGAAGGTGTACGAGACCAGCATGATGACAATGGAGGTGAACACCGCGCGCGGAATGTTCTTGCGCGGGTTGTCCGTCTCTTCAGCTAACGCCGCGGAGTTCTCCCAACCAATGAAGAGGTAGATCGCGAGCGGAAAGCCGGCCGACAGTCCCGAAAAGCCGCCCGTGATGTTCTTCGGTTCGAAGGGCTGGAAGTTGATGTGCGCGTGGAACTTAATGAGCGACAAGATGCTGATCAGCACCATGATCGCGAACTCGAAGGCGAAGAAGAAGCCCGCCAACTTCGTCGAGATCGCGATGCCCCTCGCCATCATGAAGGCGGCGAACGCGACGAAGATCAACACCCAGACGATCCACGGCACACTCTGGAGACCCGAGACGTGGTAGTTCTGCAAGATGATCTGAAAGAAGCCTCCGACGATCGCGATCACCGAGGCCATGGCCGTGATGTAGCCCACGCCGGTCAGAATCGCGGTCATGACACCGGTGCGCGGACCGAAGGTCTTACCGATAAAGGAGATGAATCCTCCGGTCGAGGGCAGCACCTTCGTGAACTCCGAGAGTGTGTTGCCCAAGAACAAGATCGCGATGCCCGCCGCGATAATGGTGAGTGGTGAGGCGAGGCCCGCGGTGAAAGCCAAGTAACCAAAACCGAAGTAGAAGCTCATGGCCGGACCGATGTTGGCCATCGTCGCGGCGGAGATGTCGAGCAGCCCGAGCACTCCTTGTCGCAGTCGTTCGTGCTCGCCACTCACGTCGGGCACCTTGGCGCCCAGTGAATTCGTAGTAAATCCTTCGCTCATCGTTCCCCCTCGAACGCGTAACCGTCATACGACGTTGAGGTGAACGTAGTCGATTTCGAATCGTGGCGCGGGGACCGACGCGCGTCGCTACGGCTGCATCCGTCGTGCGACGTCGCGTTCACGCAGCGACCCGTGCGTGAAGTCCTCGCGTACGGCGCGTCGATCAACCTCGGGGCGGTTCTGAGAAAATTTTTCTTTTCCTTCAATCGAAGTGATCGCGACTTCGAGTCCGACGATGGCGCGTAGTTGGCGCGCCAGGTAGCCCGGGTCGAGGTCCTCGACGCGCCAGGGACGCGCACGCGGGGCTTCGAAGTGGTTGGTGAGGCTTACGACCTGTTGGTGTTTCCAATCGTCGTCGTCGCGCACGCGCATCGTCCCACGCACCTCGGCGGCCCCGTAGTTCCACGTGGGCACGACGTCGGGGGCGTTTTCGCGACTGGGGTAGAGACTCGGTGACACGTACGCGCTCGCCGCGAGAAAGAGGATGATGACCTCGACCGGCGTGTCGTCGAGGTCGCGCCAGAAGTCGTTCGCCCGCGCGACGTGGGCGCGCAGCAACGTAGCGTCCGGTGACACGACGACCGGCGCGAAGACACTGCGCAGCCCCTCAGGCGCGGCGCGCACAAAGAAACCGGCACCGGCGTCGCGCACGAGGTTCCAGGCCCCGTCGTCGTCGACGCCAAAGGCCTTCGGGGTGTACACGTATTCATTGTGCCAGTTTCGACGCCACTGAATCGGTGCGGCGTCGTCGTGACACGATCAGTCAAGAATCGCGTCGAGGGGTGTGAAGCCGGGCGCGACGCGCGCCCAGGGGTAGGTCTCTTCCATCACGCGCGCGAGGTCCAGTAGTCGATAGTCGTGGCCGCGCGCGGCCGTGACCTGCAGACCAAAGGGCAGGCCCGACGGAAGGTGTCCGAAGGGCAACGTGAGCGCCGGATGTCCCGTGATGTTTTGCAGTGCCGTCGAGTAGACCTCGGGGGCGAGGCCGTGCACCGCGCCAGCCCCGGGCATTCGACCGTCGGCGAGCCAACCTTCGGCGGCGACCGTTGGCGTGAGGAGCAGGGCACCACCAGCGAGTCGTTCGTCCATGACGCGCACGTACTCGTAGCGACGACGCCGGGCGGCTAGGTACTCGTCGATGGCGATGGCCATACCGGCCGTGAAGAACTCCTGGGTCGCGACGTGGAACTCGTCAAAGTGCGCCTCGACCCACGCGCGTCCCAGTGCAGCGACGTGCTCGGCGGTGGTGACGGTGAACCAGTCGAGGTCGGGGTCGCCGTTGGTAAAGAACGACGCGGGCTCGAGCCAGGTCACCGGGGAGTCCAGGCGCTGCGCGAAGGCGTCGACGGCGTCACGAAAGCACGCCGCGACGGCGTCGGGTAGCGGTCCGAGGGGCGAGGTCCGCTCGGCCGCGAAGAGAGGGATTGGAACGTCCTCGTAGCGCGTCCACTGGTCGCGCGACGTCGCGAGCAGCGCTTTCGGGTCGCCGGCTACGGGCCCACGCGTGACCTCAAAGAGCAGCGCGAGGTCGTCGCTACTCGTCGCGAAGGGTCCGTCCGTTGAGTAGTCCAACCAGTCGGGCGCCGGCCAGGCCCCGAACGCCCCGTTCGACGGTTTGAGTCCCACGAGTCCGCAGAGCGACGCGGGAATACGGATTGAGCCACCACCGTCCGTCGCCGTCGCTACCCCGACGAGACCGGCGGCGAGTGCCGCGGCCGAACCGCCACTGGAGCCACCCGGTGAGTACTCAAGGTTCCAGGGATTCCTGGTGACACCGGTCAGTCGATTAGCGGTGTAGCCCTCAATCGCGAACTCGGGAAGCGTCGTCTTACCCACGACGATGGCCCCCGCGTCGACGAGACGCTGGGGAACGGGGCTCGCGACTTGGGCGCGCGCTGCGTCGCGCAAGGCGAGCGATCCCTTACGCGTGGGCAGGCCGGGCCAGTCCTCGAGATCTTTGACGAGGATTGGGACTGCGCCGAGGGCGCCGGTGATCGCACCCCCGGCGTCGAGGCGCGCGGCGCGCTCGAGCGCGTCGTCGAAGCAGCGGTCCGCCAAAACGTTGAGTGCATGGGCGGCCTCGAGTCGTTCCACACTCGCGCGCACGACGTCCGTCGCGCTGAGGCGCCGTTGGCGCAGGGCGACGGCAATCGCGTGCAGGGGGCCGGGAGCGAGTCTCACGCGCAGTCGCTGCTCAACGCGGTTCGGCGACGGGTCACGACAGTTCTCTCATTCTTGGTCTCGAGACAGCATGCTAGAGGTCACCTTCGGTGACGCTCGTTACATCGCGCTCAAGAGTTCGTAGAGCACGTGCGAGGCCGCGATACCCGTAATTTCGGCGTGGTCGTACGCGGGGGCTACTTCCACGACGTCGGCGCCCACCAGATTTTTCCCGGCGAGCGAACGCAGTACCGCAAGCAACTCACGACTCGTCAAGCCCCCCGCCTCCGGTGTGCCGGTGCCTGGCGCGTGGGCGGGATCGAGAACGTCGATGTCGATGGAGACGTAGATCGGTCGGTCCTCCACACGCTCGGCAATCTTTTCAATGGCGCCGCGAACGCCGAGGTCGTCGAATTCGATAGCCGAGAAGATTTCAAAACCGAGATCGGCGTCGTCGTCGAGATCCTTGGACGAGTACAGCGGTCCGCGGACGCCGACGTGCAGCGAACCCTCGCGATCGATGAGACCTTCCTCGGACGCCCGACGAAAGGGCGTGCCGTGGGTGTACGCCGCGCCGAAGTAGGTGTCCCACGTGTCGAGGTGGGCGTCGAAGTGGATCACGCTGAGTGGGCCGTGCTTAGCCGCGGCGGCGCGCAGGAGTGGCAGCGCGATGGTGTGGTCGCCACCAATCGTGACGACGCGCCCGGCGCGTTCGTGTAACGCGCGACTGGCGCGTTCAATATCCGTGATCGCCTCGTTGAGGTCAAAAGGGTTGACCGCGACGTCCCCGGCGTCGACCACCTGATGCTTCTCGAAGGGCGACACGTCTTGGGCGGGGTTGTAGGGACGAAGGAGTCGCGACGATTGGCGCACGTGCGCGGGACCAAAGCGAGCCCCGGGCCGGTAACTGACGCCCGTGTCGAACGGTACCCCGACGACCGCCACGTCGACGTCGCTGACGTCGTCAATGGTCGGCAGAAGCGCAAAGGTCGCGGGACCGGCGTAACGAGGTACCTGCGTGGTGTCAATCTGACCCACCCGGCCCTTGGACGTATTACGGGGATGCGCGTGACTCGACATGTCGGTCTCTCAATTCTTGCGTTGGTGGGGTTTAGCTGGACTGCGGCGTGGCCACGAACGTGGGGTCCGGGCTGAGGTGTTCGTGGACACCCCGCCAGAAACCGTTGACGTTGTGAAACACAATTGTCTCACGTTCACCCGCCGAGGAGATCTCGCCATTGATCGACCAGGTGGTGTGCACGCGGTGGTGGAAAATGGCGACGTCGTCGCGCACGAACGTTACCGAGGCGTCGTACGAGTCGCACTGGAGCACGCGCACGTTGTCGCGCTGCCACGTCTGCCAGAGCAACTCGTAGTCGGCTCGACTCGCGAGGACGCGCTCGACATTGTGAAAGATAAACGTGGCCTCGCGCGTGAACGCGCCAAAGTACGCCGCGGTGTCATTGGCCGCGAACGCCGCCACGACGTTGGCGGCGGCGTCGAGCACCCCACGAGGATCCGCGACGGCGTCGCTCACGAGGGATTGGCGAGCTCGCGCTCGCTGCGTTCAATGGCGACGCGCTCCGCGTCGCGATTCAGTCCTCGGGTCAAAAGGAAGTAGAGACCACCACCCACGAACAGCCCGAGCACCCACGAGACGTCGACGCCCTGCAGCGCCTTGGCGCCGGGACTTTCGTAGACCCCCGGAATGTACATAAAGGGAATCTCGACCAGGATGCCCACGAGATAACTCGTGATGCCCTTCGATCCCCAACGGCCGTAGATTCCCGCGGGGTTGAAGAACTCGGTGATTGCGAAACGACCGTGACGCACCGCGTAGAAGTCAATCAAGTTCACGCTGGTCCACGGCGCGAGGAGATAGAGCATCACGATGAGCGAGTTGTTGAGCGCCGTTGTCGAGTTTGACAGCGCGATACTTAACACGAACCATACGATCGTCAGACCAATAATCGTGAGTACGCGAACGCGCGAACCCGACGCCACCGGTCGCAGCGAGTCCAAAATCGTGACTACCGACAGCATCCCGCTGTAGGCGTTGATTCCCATCGTGGCGACCAACGCCAATACGGCAACCAAGGTCAAGATGGTGCCCACGTGGGCGAGTGAATGATTGCCCGCGCTGTAGATACCCGACAACGAGTCACTCACGCCGAGACGCGTGGCCATCCAGGCACCCACCGGGATCAGCCACATCGGCGAACCCGCCGCCCCGACGAAGACCGCCGTGATGATGCCGGCTCGCGACGAGTTCTTGGCGAGGTAGCGCGAATAGTCCGAGACGTAGGGCGCGTACGTGATGTTGTACGAGGCCGCGACCGCAAACATCGCGAAGAAGGCCGCCGCGTTGAAGCCACCCGTGAGCGGACCGTGACCACCGGCGTGACCGCGGAAGATACCGACCGTCACGATGACCCAGAAGGGAAGCGACAGCCAAAAGATGGTGATAAAGACGCGGTGAATCCAGTCGTGTCCGTAAATGGCGAGGAGCGCGGCGGCGACACTAATCACGATCGCGACCGACGTGGCGTTCCAGCCGAAGATGTGGAGGAGTCCTTGTTTGATGATGACCACGTCCACCACGTTGAAGGCAACGAACGTGAAAGTCGTCGCGATCACGGGCAAGATCACGCCGCGGTAGCCAAACTGCGCACGCGACTGAATCATCTGGGGCAGGCCCAGCTGGGGCCCCTGGGCGGCGTGGGCCGCCATGAACAACGTGCCGAACAGAATGCCGCCAACCCCCGCAATCGAGGTCCACAATCCATTGAGCCCGAGAAGAGGCCCGAGAAACGCCAGCGCCACCGTGAAGGGCTGGAAGTTTCCTAAGAACCAAAAGGGCCCCTGGCGCCACACTTTGCCGTGTCGCTCCGACTCGGGCACGTACTCCAAGTGCCGATTCTCAATTGCGCCGGCCGCAGCCGTCAGTTCCGTCATGCACGCCCCCTCGTTGACCCGCGTCACCACGTCGAGTTGTTGGTGTACCGCTGGCGGATGGTGGATCCGCTTCGCGCAACCTACAGTTGGTGAGAACCGACGTCAATTACTGAATCGTCGGTGAAGTGCGTAGATTTCCGACGTATTAGGCGAATAGAGTCGTGAGAATATACGAATTGATTGTTTTCACCCCCTTCCAGGGTCGAAGGCAGTGCGTAAGCGTTCGCGGCACCAACGAATGAGCGAAGTGCGTGGTCATGAAGCTTGATGAATTCGACATTCGCCTCTACGAAGCGCTCCAACTCGACGGACGCGCCTCCATGGAGGACCTGGCTCGGCGCGTAGGGCTCTCGCGCATCGCCACGCGGGCGCGCGTCGCGCGGCTGATCGAAAGTGGCTCGATGTTGGTTACGGGCATCGTGCACCCCAGCGCGCTGGGTAAGCGCTCCTTTGCGCACCTTTCGATTCACGTTGAGGGGGCGGCTCGTGACGTGGGCCGCGCCCTCGTTGACATGCCCGACGTCCCCCTCGTTTCCATCGTGGCGGGACGAGCGGCGCTGATCTGCGAAGTCCACGCGCACGACCTCGACGAACTCCGTGAACTCGTGGGGCGAATCTGCTCAACACCCGGCGTGCGCTTCGCGGAGACCGCGGTGTATACCGAGCGAATAAAGGACCTCTACGCGCCCCCGGGCACCGTCGTGTCGATTGAGATTGACGACACGGATCGTCACGTGCTCGATTTATTGCGCCTGGACGGCCGAGCGAGCTTCGCGGCGCTCGCCCGAGCGACGCAGTTTTCCTCGTCCGCCATTCGCGCGCGCGTTCATCGACTCATTGACGCGGGGGTGGTGCGAATCAGTACGGTCTTGTCGCCCAGCGTCGCTGGTTTGCAGTACGCGTGTGGTTTTGCCGTTCGCTTGCGCGCCCAAAGCCGGGCCGTGGAAGAGATTGCGGCAATGAACGCGGTCAGTTACCTCAGTTTGACGCTCTCACGCTGGGACGCTATCGGTACGGTGATGGCCAAGTCCCAGGCCGACGTCGTGCGCGAAATGGATCGACTTCGTTCGCTCGAAGGTGTCAAGGAGCTCCAAACCTGGACGCACCTCGAAATACTGAAGGAGAACAACCAGTTAACGGAGTTCAAGGGTCGCGGCGCCCCGAAGCCGTAAGCGCGGCGACGCGCGTTGGCGCGGCGCGAGACACCCGCGGACCAAATAAGGGCCAAGTCGAGGCCACGTAGACTTTTCCTAATGGATCGCACGTACCGCGTCGTGGTAGCTAAACCCGGACTCGACGGTCACGACCGTGGCGCCAAGGTCATCGCGCGCGCACTGCGCGACGCCGGCTTCGAGGTGGTCTACACCGGACTGCACCAGAGCCCCGAACAGATTGTCCAGGCCGTCATTCAAGAAGACGCCGACGCGCTTGGTCTGTCGCTCTTGTCGGGCGCGCACCCGGTTCTCGTACCACGGGTGTTGGAGCTCTTACGCCAACACGATCGTGACGACGTGTTGCTCATGGTCGGGGGAATCATTCCCGACGACGACGTCGCGGCGCTGAAGGCACTGGGCGTCGCCGGCGTCTTTACCCCGGGCGCTTCGCTGGCCGAGATTGGATCGTGGCTCGAGAACGCGCTCGACGAGCGTGAACGCGCGCAACTTCGCTAGGAGAAAGATCGTATGGACCTCTTTGAATATCAAGGTAAGCAGTACTTCGCGCGCTTCGGCATCGCGATCTCCCCGGGCGACGTCGCCGACAC
>JANWIR010000082.1 GCA_025449805.1 Acidimicrobiales bacterium
GCTCGGCGTGACGCGCATCATGGACGCCATTCGTATCGTCGATCCCGAGATTCGCTTCTACCAAGCCAGCTCGTCGGAGATGTTCGGGCGCGTGCGCGCGGTGCCCCAGAACGAGGGAACCGACTTCTATCCGCGTAGCCCCTACGGCGTCGCGAAGGTGTACGGCCACTGGATCACGGTGAACTACCGCGAGAGCTACAACCTGCACGCCTCGAGCGGCATCCTCTTCAATCACGAGTCCCCGCGACGCGGCATTGAGTTCGTCACGCGAAAAGTGACCCACGGCGTCGCGCGAATTAAGAACGGACTCAGTCGCGAACTACGCCTCGGCAATCTCGAGGCGCAGCGCGACTGGGGCTACGCCGCCGACTACGTCAAAGCCATGTGGCTCATGCTCCAACGCGACAGCCCCGACGACTTCGTCATCGCGACCGGCGAAACCCACTCGGTGCGCGAACTCTGCGAAGTCGCCTTTGGCGCCGCCGGGTTGAACTGGGAAGAGTTCGTCGTCGTCGACCCCGCCTTCTTGCGCCCGGCCGAAGTCGACCTGTTGGTCGGCGACGCCACCAAGGCACGCAACGTGCTCGGCTGGAAGTGCGACGTGGACTTCTACGCCCTGATCGAGATGATGGTCGAGGCCGATCTTCGCGCGCTCGCGTCCTAGTCGTGAGCGAGTTCGTCGCTTCGCTGAACGACGCGCTCGTCGTGCGCAGCGGCTTTCCTCTCTTAAGTGGCGTAACCCTCGAGGTCGCGCCGGCCACGTTGACGCTGCTCACCGGTCCCAACGGCGCCGGTAAGACCACGCTGTTGCAACTGCTCGGTGGACTGGTCGGGCTGAGTGGTGGGTCGGGACAGGTCTGTGGGGTCGACCTCGCGCGCGACGATCGACGCGCCCTTCGTCGACGGGTCGGTTGGCTCGGCCACGATTCCTCCTTCTACGACGACTTGAGCGTGCGCGAGAACCTGACGTTCGCGGCCAAGGCCCTCGGCCGCCCACTCGAGGACCTCGCGCCGGCGCTCGAGCGCGTGGGACTGCGCGACCGTAGTGAGGTCCTCGCGCGGCGCCTCTCGGCCGGTCAACGTCGGCGCTTGGGTCTCGCGTGGTTACTGATGCGCCGACCCGAACTGTGGTTACTCGACGAGCCCTACGCCGCGCTCGACGAGGATGGTCGGCGATTCCTCGACGGACTCTTCGCCGACGTCGTCGCGGCCGGGGCGAGCATCGTCGTGAGTGCGCACGACCACCTGGGTGCCACGCTGGGCGCGGTGAATACGGTGCACCTGGTCGGTGGGCGCGTGGAGTCGCGCTCGTGATCCGCGTCGCGTTACTCGTCGCCGCGAAGGATCTGCGGGTCGAACTGCGCAGTCGCGTGTTGCTCTGGCAGGTCGTTCCCTTTGGCGCGATGGCGTTACTGCTCAGTGGCCTCGCGCTCGGTCCCGCGCGCGCCGGGCACTCCGGCGCGGCGCCGGGTCTCTTCTTCTTGGTCATGTTGTTCGTGACGTTGCTCACGGTCGCGCGTTCGCGCGCCATTGACGCACGCGCGGGCACGCGCGACTCGATCGCCACGCTCGGTCTGGACCCCGGCGGCGTCTTTTTGGGCAAGACCGTGGCCCTCACGGTGGAGCTGTGGGTTACCGGGGCGCTGCTCTTGGCCGGCACCGTGGTGGTGCTGCACGCCAACTTGGCGGGCACCCTCGCGGCCTCGGGCAACGTGGCGGTGACCCTGGCGGCGCTGGCGGCCGCGGGGGTGCTCCACGGGGCCCTCAGCGGTCCGGGCGACGGTTCGGCGACGTTGCTGCCCTTATTGTCGCTCCCGGCCTTCGCGCCACTGCTCATTGCGGGCGAGCGGGCCTACAGCGCCGCGCTGGGCCACGGGGCGCTGTGGGCGTGGGGGACAATCTCGCTGGTCGCGCTCGTCGCGTACCTCGCTCTGGGCATTCTCCTTTACGGTGTACTCGACGAATCATGACAAAAACGCTCCTCGCCCGCCTCCTCGGACCCCTCACGCTCGCGCTGCTGGCGCTGACCTTCGGGCTCGGTCTGTGGGTAACGCCGCCCGACCAAGTGCAGGGCAACCTGGTGCGGCTGGTCTACGTCCACCCGGCGCTCGCCTGGGTCGCCCTCTACGTCTCCTTTGGCACCGCCACGATCGCGAGCGTGCTCTACCTCTGGCGTCGCACCCGCTCGGCGACGCTCGATCGGATCGGGGCGTGCGCGATGGAGGTCAGCGTCGTCTTTATCGCGCTCACCTTGATTACTGGTTCGCTGTGGGGTCGACCGACCTGGGGCGTGTGGTGGGCTTGGGACGCGCGACTGACCTCGACGGCCATCCTCGGTGTCTTCGCGCTGGCCTACCTCGCGTTACGTCGCGCGTTGGATGACGACGAGACCCGCGCGCGCCGTAGTGCGGTCTTTGCCATCATCGCCGCGATCAACGTGCCCATCATCCACTTCTCGGTGCTGTGGTGGAAGACCCTGCACCAGGGTGCCACGGTCTTCACCGCGAATCGCACGTTGCTGATCCACGGCTCGCAGGCCTGGACCTTGTTGGTGAGCTTCGTCGCCTTTACCCTGAGTTTCGTGTGGCTGCTGCGCGCGCGCTACCGCCTCGAGGTGACCCGCGACCAGTCGCGTCAGCGCGACTTCAACGAGGCGCTCGCGCAGCGTCGCCGCGAAGGGGCGCGCCCGTGAACTACGTGGTGGCGGGCTACGCCTTCGCCTTTGGGGGGTTAGCGCTCTACGCGCTGTCGATCTGGTGGCGCGGTCGTGAGCGTTCCTGAGGTTGGCGATCTCACGCCCGTGCACGTCGCGCCGATCGCGCGGCGTTCGCGTCGTCGCTCGTTCGCGGTACTGGCGGTCCTCGCACTGGCCGTCGTCGCGCTGTTGAGCCAGGGGCTCTTGCGCAACCTGAACTACTTCGAAACCGTCGCCCAGGCCGAGGCGCACCGCGCGACGCTCGGTACTCGTCAACTGCGTCTCGAGGGCATCGTCGAGGCGCACACCATTTCACGCACCAACGACGGCGCGTCCTTTTGGCTGACCGGTGGGAAGTACCGGGTCTTCGTGCGCGCGAGCGGTTCACCTCCGCAGCTCTTTCAGGCGAACATCCCGGTGGTGGTCGTGGGCCACTTCGTCAACGCCCACGCGCAACGCTTTAACGCGAGTCAGATCATGGTGAAGCACTCGGCGAACTACATCGCCGCCCACCCCAAGCGCGTCACCGCGCCCAACGGCACCGCCCGATGACCTTGACCTGGCTGGGTCGCGTCGCGCTCTACCTCGCGCTCGCGGGCGCGCTCGCGGGCGTGGTCGATCAGGCGCTCGCGCTGCGCCGTCGTCGCGCGGGACACGGGCTTCGCTACGGCGTGATTGCCCTCACGGGCGTCGTCGCGGCGATTGCGGTGATGCAGTACGCGCTCATCACGCACAACTTCTCGCTGGCCTACGTCGCGGAAAATAACGCCAC
The DNA here is from genome assembly GCA_025449805.1 of Acidimicrobiales bacterium. Taxonomy (GTDB): domain Bacteria; phylum Actinomycetota; class Acidimicrobiia; order Acidimicrobiales; family RAAP-2; genus RAAP-2. The sequence goes on from JANWIR010000082.1 coordinate 3,468, forward strand.
CTTTACGCCCCTGCTCTACTCCATCACCGGCATGTGGTCGGCCCTCGAGGGGTCGTTGTTGTTGTGGGTCTTGCTCCAGGCGGGACTCGTCGTGGCCGTTACGTGGTACTACCGACGGCACCGTGACCACCCCGTCGTGAGCGCCGCGACGCTCGTACTTTTGGCGGTGCAGAGTTTCTTCACGCTGTTGATGGTCGGCCCGGCCGATCCCTTCGTCCATAACGCCACGCGCGTGCTCCAAGGCGCTGGACCGAACGCGCTCCTCCAGGACAACCCGCTCGTCGCGGCGCACCCGCCGTTGCTCTACGCGGGCTTCGTGGGCTTTAGCGTGCCCTTCGCCTTCGCCATCGCGGTTCTACTCACCGGACGGGTGAACGAAAGTTGGGCGCTCGAGCAGCGCCGTTGGAGCGTGCTCGCGTGGGGGGCGCTGTCGGTTGGAATCGTGCTCGGGGCGTGGTGGAGCTACCAGGTACTCGGCTGGGGCGGCTTTTGGGGTTGGGACCCGGTCGAGAACGCCGCACTGTTGCCGTGGTTAACCGGTACCGCCTACATCCATTCGGTCATTGTCCAAGATCGCCGCGGACTCTTTCGCGTGTGGAACCTCTCACTGGCCGTGGCGACGTTCGCCCTCACGGTGCTCGGCACGTTCTTTACCCGCTCGGGGGTCCTGGTGAGCGTGCACGCCTTTTCCTCGAGCACCTTGGGGCCACTGTTAATCGGTTTCTTCTTCGTGGTGGTGGCACTCGGGGCGGGTCTGTTGGCCTGGCGTGGTGACCGCCTGCGCGCACCACTCGGGGTTGACCACCCTCTCTCACGCGAGGGACTCTTCGTCGCCAACAACATTGTCTTCGTGGGCTTTGCGCTCGTGGTGCTGCTCGGCACCATCTTTCCCCTGCTCTACCAAGCGGTGAACGGTTCGCAGTTCACCGTCGGCACGCCGTACTTCGCCTCGATCGCGGCGCCGCTGTCGGTCGTGTTGCTCGCGCTGATGGCACTGGCGCCCTTAGTGAGTTGGCGCAGCGCCGACGCGCGCGTGCTCTGGACCCGCACGCGCACCAGCGCCTGGGTCGCGCTCGGGGTCGTGGTGCTCTTGGTGACGCGTCACGTGACGCGCTACCCCGAACTCGTCGCGGTCTTTCTCGCGCTCATCGCCGCGGGCGCGGCGCTACGCACGTTGCGCGGTGCGTTCCTCGCCGCGCGCCGACGAGGTTCGTGGCGCGAGATGGTGCGCGCGCCCTCACCCGGCGGGATGGTGGTGCACTTAGGGATCGTCGTGTTAGCGCTCGGCATCGTGAGTTCCACCACCTACGCCCAGCGCCACGAAGTCACGCTCGCGACCGGCCAGCGCACCGTCGTCGATGGTCAACTCATCGGCTTTGACGGCTTTCACCACGTCCGTAACGCCCTCGAGAGCGCGACGCAACTGCGGGTGCGCGTCGGTGGGCACACGGTGTATCCGGCGGTGACGACCTTTAACGGGCGCCACGGACAGACCGTTGGCACGCCCGCGATTGATTCGCGTCTGTGGCGCGACGTCTACGTCACCTTCGACGCGGTTGGGGGGACGGGTTCCACGTCGGGCGCGCAGATTCAAACCGGTCTTCCGGCCGGATCGGTGGTCGTGGGCGTCACGGTCGAGCCGCTACTCGCCTGGCTCTGGATTGGCGGTCTCATGGTGGGCGCCGGGGCCGCGCTGTCGTTCTTTCGACGTCGCTACGTGGAGGCCCCGTGAAGCGCTCGGTGCTGGTGAGTGCTTTGGCGGTACTGGTCGTGGTGACGGGACTATCGGTGTTACTCGCGACACGTCACCCGGTCACCGACGCGAC
>JANWIR010000083.1 GCA_025449805.1 Acidimicrobiales bacterium
GCGAGTACCGCTTCGTGGACTTCGGCGTGATCTTTCCGAACTGGGGTACGCAGTACCACCTGAACTCACTGAGCGCCATTGACCTCCCCTTCCCGCGCGCCTACAAGGACTTCATCGAACGCACGCTCTACCCGGGCCTCACCCCCGGCAACCAGTTCGTCGTGAAGAACGGCATCACCGGCATCAACGAAATGCAGGCCATGGTCGCGGCGCACCTTCGCGCCTTCGAAGACGCGTCGGCCAAGTACCTCATCATGCCGAGCTCGGTTCCCCTCAATGCCCAACTCGCTCGCGAGGGCGTCACCCAGGTATTCGCCGACGCCATCGCCACGAACTACCTACTGCCCCACCCGCGCGCCTTCTTTAGCGCGGGGAATGCCTGCGTCGTCACGAGTACCGATCCGGCCACCGCCACGACGAACTGCCCCCACGCGACGAGTGTCACGCGCACGGAACTCGCGATGAAGGGTTGGACCGCCAGCGTGAATGGGCGAAGCGTCCCCATCACCACCATCAACGGCGTCTACCAACGCGTCGACGTGCCGGCGGGCGCGGCCAGCGTGCGCTTTAGCTTTCGACCGCCGCACGAACTCTTGGCCTTCGCGGTGTTCGTACTCGCCCTCGCCTTTATCGCCCTGTCGCTCTACGACGAGCGGCGCGCGCTCCTTCGCCCCCGGCGTCGCGCGACGCGCGCGCTCCCTCGCCACCGCGCCTAAGCGTGCGCGGTTCGCTGCTCGCCCGGCGTGTTGTCGCGGTGCTCGCGGGCGTCGCGGTACTGGCGCCTCCTCTCGCGGCGAGCGCGACGCCCCCGGGCCAACTACCCCAGACGGCGGTGCGCCCGGGCTTCGCCGCGCCCTTTGCGCACGCGATGGCGCGTCTCGCCCGGGCCATCGCGACCGACAACGTCGCTGCGGCGAGCCCACTGTTCTTTCCCGAAGCGGCCTACCTGCGACTCAAGACCGGGGTGATTGCCTACCCGGCCAGTGACTACCAGGGACGCCTGGTCGCCTTCTATCGGCTCGATCTCGCCGCGTACCACCGGGCCCTGTACACCGGCGCGCGCACCCACTACGTCACCGCGCTCGCCAACCCCGCCGACGCCGCGTGGATCACGCCCGGTGCCTGCGAGAACCGCTTTGGCTACTGGCACGTGGGTGGCGTGCGACTGGTCTTTCGCCGCAACGGGCACGTGGTCTCGGTGGCGGTGAACTCTCTGATCTCGTGGCGCGGCGTGTGGTACGTCGTGCACCTCGGACCCAATCCGCGCCCGCGCAACGTCGGTACCGTCGATCGCCTACAAGCCGGTCCGGGGCGTCCCGGTCCGGCGGGGGGCTGTTAGTGCGCGATTGTTCCGTCGGGCGCGATGAACGCCGCGTTCGCGCCAAAGTCCGCGCGCGACAGGGCGTTGACGAACGTCAGCGCGTCGTGGTTCGGATCGAGGCTCGCCGCGCCCGAGGGCGCCAGTAGCACCGAATCGAAGTGCCCCGCGACAAAGCCCCCACTCGCGCTCAAGGTCACGTGGAGAATCGCCGACAACGCCAACGAGCCACTGGCGGAGAAGTTTTCGTAGTTGGCGAAGTCGCCCAGGCTGTAGTCAATCAAGTGGCCCCGGTACCACTCGAGTCCGCGCAGCACGTGGGGACCACTGGCGATGACCAAATCGGCGCCGGCGTTGACCGCGAGGTGCGCGAAGGCGTAGGGGTTACCACGATCCTCACCCACGAAGAACTCCTCGTGGCGCGTGACGTGGTCCGCGACGGCCCCTTCGGCACCCGCGTGCATGTAGACGACCACCACGTTGGCCAGTCGCGACGCTTGTTCAATGAGCGCGGTCGCACTTCTTGGATCGAGCAGGTTGTTCGTGAGTCCGTAGGGCGCAAAGTCCACGAAGGCCACGCGCAGCGGGCCCTCGCGCACGACGCCAATCTGACCGGGTAAGCCGGCCTGGGTGATGCCCGCGGCGCGCATCGCGGCCGAGGTAGCGACGAGTCCGGCGGCGCCGAAGTCGTAGCTGTGGTTGTTGGCGGAATTCAGGACCGTAAAGCCCGCGCGTCTATAGTCCAACGCGTAACTCGGCGGCACCTTAAAGGCGTAACAGTTCGAGGAACTCTTCGCGCACTTGCTCGTCGTCGCGTCGGTGAAAGTTCCTTCGAGATTGCCAAAGACAATCGGCGCGGCGAGGGCCGCGCGCACGCGATCAAAGTAGGTCGCGGCGTTGGCCGGGAGTTGTGGCGTGTTGCCCAGTTCGGTGTCGCCCACCGCGGCCAGTGCGACGCGCGCGCTCACCGTGGTCGTCGTGACCGGGGCGAGCGTCGTCGTGGTACCCAACGTGGTCGTGGGTGTCGTGTGGATGACGTTGGCCAACCCCACCGCGGCGAGTGCGGCGACCACCACCACGCCCAGCACCGCCATCACCACGCGACGAACGCTGAAGGACGCGCGGCCCTTGGCGTGGCGCGCTACCACGGTTGGGCTTCACCGGGGCGTCGACTTGCGTACACCGCGAAGAAGTCCTTGGTACTCGGGTACAAGAACCGCCCGGGTATCTGGTTCGGGTTCGGTACGAAGAGCGTCGCGCCCACCGCGCCAGGGGCGCCGTAGGTAACGAAGATGGGCCACTCGGGATTGATGTCGAGCTGCATCGCGCGTACGACGTGCATCTGGACGAGGAGCCGCGCGAGTGACGCCGAGGTTTGATTGGGCGCCGCGACGTAGATCAGGTTGCCCCCGGCGTCCACGCCGAGCGCGGTGCGCCACACCGCCGCGACGCCGTGCAGCGTTAGTCCCCACGCGGTGTTCTTCGCGCTCAACGGGCTCGCGCGACCGTTACTCACGAGCAGTGGGAGGTTTTGACGCGCCATCACGACCCTCGGACCCGGTCGCGCACCCCCATGCCAACTCACGACGTCGACGCGCCCGTTCGCGTAGCGCACCACCGTGGCGAGACCACGAATCATCGGAAAGTACAGCGTGTGCTGGACGTAGAAACCGGCCCTGGCGTCGGTTTCGTAAAAGCCCGCGTTGAAGGTCGCGAGGAGTCGTCCGCGTGCGCTGGGCGGCACCTCTTCGGGTCCGCGCGGCAACGTCGTGGCCCCGGGCCCCTCGTAGCCGGGGTAGAGCGCGAGGTCCGTGGTCGCACTCTGGATCCACGCCGCGTAGGCGACGACCCCCGGTTGGCTCGCGCCCACGGCAAAGGCGTTCGTGTAAATCGAGTTACCCGTCGACCACGGGTCACGCCGCCGCCACGGTGCGCACCGCTTGAGGTTTCCCGTCACCACGCAGATCGGCGCCGGCGCGTTCGTCGCCAGTGACGTGGTGGTGGTCGCGTTGCTCGACGCGGGTCGCGACGCGTTGGCGCGGACGTCACTGGCGGGCACTAGCCCGACCGCGAGCGCGCTCGCGGCGAGTGCTCCGAGGAGTCCTAGTCGCCGCGTCGCTTTCATAATCGTGAGCAATCCTACGAAGCGCGGCCTCTCGTCACGGACCACGTGCGCACTATCGTGAGTAAAAAGGGGGATTTCGTGAGTCGCGTCGACAAAATCGATCTCACTTTGTCGCTCTCGGTCGAGGCGTCGCTCGCGCGCGTCAGCGCCGCCCAGCGACGGATAACCCACCTGCGCCTCTTCACGGCGGGACTGTTAGAAAATCACGAGCCGGGCCCCGGTCTCCTCGTACTCTTCGAAGGCTTCGACGCGGCCGGTAAGGGCGGCGCGATTCGACGCTTGACGGCGAGTTTGGATCCGCGCCACGTTCGCGTCGTGCCGATCGGACCGCCAACCGAGCTTGAACGAGCGCACCACTTCCTGTGGCGATTTCAACCGACGATCCCCGCGCGCGGCGCCATGACCGTCTACGACCGCTCGTGGTACGGTCGACTCCTCGTCGAGCGTGTCGACGGCGCCCTCAACAACGACGGCGCCCGACGCTCGGCCGAGGAGATCGTCGAGTTCGAACGGCTCTTGATCAATGACGGCGTGACCCTCGTCAAGTTCTGGCTCCACATCTCGGACGCCGAACAGTTGCGCCGCTTCAACGAGCGTCGCGACAATCCCCTCAAACATTGGAAATTAACCGACGACGATTGGCGCAACCGCGAGCACCGTCACGCCTACCTTCGCTACCTCGAGGACGTGGTCGCCTGGACCGATCACGCCCACGCGCCCTGGGACCTCATTGCCGCCGAGGACAAGCACTACGCGCGCGCCGTCATCCTCGAAACCTTGATTCAACGTTGGGAACGCGACCTCGAACGTCGTGGCGTGACGGTGCCCACGAGTCGCGGCGACGACTATCTCCACTAGCGCGCCCGCGAATCTGAAACACTGATGCCATGACCTCGCGCTACGGCATCACCATTCCCTTTGACGGCGTCACCTTGAGCGAACACCGCGAGTGGTTCTCGCGCCTCGCCGATCTGGGTTACAGCGACGTCTGGTCGGCCGAAGTCGACGGGGCCGACGGCTTCACGCCCCTGGTCTTGGCCGCGGCGTGGGAGTCACGCCTGTACACCGGCGTCGCGGTGACGCCGGTGTACACGCGCGGCGCGGGCCTGCTCGCGATGAGCGTGGCCGCGCTCGCCGAGGTCTCGGGGGGACGCTTCACGATGGGCCTGGGCGCCTCGAGTCAGCCGGTCGTCGAGCGCTGGAACGGCATTACCTACGACCAGCCCTACCAGCGCACGCGCGACGTGCTGCGCTTCTTGAAGCGCGCACTCGACGGCGAGAAGATTGACGAGGTCTTTGAGACCTTCGAAGTCCACGGCTTTAAGTTGAGTCGCCCCGTCGTTCACCGACCACCGATCTTGCTCGGGGCGCTACGCCCGGGCATGCTGCGACTCGCCGGGCGCGAGGGCGACGGCGCCATCTTGAACTGGCTGGCCGCGAGCGACGTCGCGCGCTGTAAGGCGGAGGTCGGCGAGGGCAAGACCATCGCCGCGCGACTCTTCGTCGTGCCGACCGCCGACGCCGACACCGCGCGCTACGTCGGGCGACGGATGATCTCGTCGTACTTGACGGTGAAGGGCTACGCCGAGTTCCACCGTTGGCTCGGGCGTGCGGAGCGACTCCAGCCCATGTGGGACGCCTGGGCCGAGGGCGACCGCAAGCGCGCGAATGAACTGATTAGTGACGACCTCGTCGACGAGCTCATCATCCACGGCCCCTACGAGGCCTGCCGCGAGCACGTGGCGCGCTACGTCGAGGCGGGCGTGGACGTGCCGACGTTGGCGATTGTCCCCATCGGGGTCGACCTCACCGAGGCCGTCGAGGGACTCGCGCCGCGCTAGACCCGTTCGGCCTCGAGGAACTCGAGCATGCCCGCGAACTTCTCACGCGCGGCGGCGGCTCGGGTGGGAATGTGGTCGGTCGGAATCTCGCTCGCCTCGTAGTTCTTTAACGCGTGACGCGCAACCGTCTGACGGTGCACCTCGTCGGGTCCGTCGTAGATGCGCGCGGCGCGCGCGGCGCGGTACATCGCCTCGAGGGGCATGTCGGCCGAGTACCCGAGCGAACCGTAGGTCTGAATGGCGCGGTCGATGACGTTGTGCAACACGGTCGCCCCGTAGTACTTGATCATGGCGATCTCGTCGCGCGAGGCCGACGCGCCAACCTGGTCCATCTTCCAGGCCGCGTGCAGGGTCATGAGTCGCGCGGCGTGCATCTCGGCGCGCGAGTCGGCAATCCAGTTTTGAATCGTCTGCTTCTCGGCGAGGTAGGAGCCGTGCGTGTAGCGCGAGAGCGCGCGCTCGCACATCATGTCAAAGGCCCGCTGGGACTGACCGAGCCAACGCATGCAGTGATGAATGCGTCCCGGTCCGAGTCGCGTTTGGGCGAGTAAGAAACCCGAGCCCTCGGGACCGATCAAGTGATCGGCCGGCACGCGCACGTCCTGGTAGGTGATCTCGGCGTGGTTCCCGAAGCGACCAAAGATGACTTCGGGATCGTCCATCGCGCCCACGTCGCGCACGATGGTCACGCCCGGGGTCGTCACCGGCACGACGAACATGGAACTGCCCTGGTAGGGGTGGACGTCGGGGTTGGTCACCGCCATCACGATCAAGATGTCGGCGACCGAACCGTTCGTCGTGTACCACTTACGACCGTTGATCACCCACTCGTCGCCGTCCTTGACGGCCAAGGTCTTTAACAGGCGCGGGTCGGAGCCGGCGGTGTTGGGTTCGGTCATGGAAAAACCTGACCGCATCGTGCCCTGGAGCAGGGGCTCGAGCCAGCGCTCGCGGATGTCGTGTCGGCCGGTCATCTCCATCCCGGCCGCCAGCAACTCGGCGTTACCCGAGTCGGGCGCGTTATTGCCGAAGACGACCGGACCGTAGGGCGTCTGTCCGAGGATCTCGTGCATGAGACCGAGTCGCACCTGACCAAAGCCCATCCCGCCCAGTTCCGGCGGCAGGTGCGCGGCCCACAGACCGCGCTCTTTCACCTGGGCTTGGAGGGGCTTGATGAACTCGCGCAGTTGCGCGTGGGTGAGTCGCAACGTCTCGACGGGCATGATCTCTTCGCGCACGAAGCTCCGCATCCACGCCAGCTGGGCCTCGAACTCCGGCTCCGTCGAAAAGTCCCACGCCATTACGTCTCCTTTGTGACTGCTGTGGCCACTTTAGGCACGTCGCTCGGGCCGCACCGATTGTCGTCCTCCTAGACTCGCCAAAGAAAAGGAGTCACGATGTCGAAAAAGACCAAGCGTCCTCGTCCCGTCAAGATTGGTGTCGTGGACACGATGTTCGCTCGTTACGACATGGGCGCCGCCGCACGGCGTGAACTCGCCGAGTGTCCCGGCTTTAATGAGACCTTCGTCGTGTGCTCACGGACGGTACCCGGGTTTAAAGACCTCGCGGTGGCGGCGAAGAACCTCATCGAAAAGGAACACTGCCAGATCGTTATCGCCCTCGGCATGCCCGGCTCGGCCCCGATCGATAAGCAGTGCGCCCACGAGGCGTCCATGGGACTCATGAGTGCCCAACTGATGACCTCCACCCCGATTCTCGAGGTCTTCGTCCACGAGGACGAGTCCGACGATCCGGCGGTGCTGGCAAGCGTGTTTGAGGATCGTTCCCGCAAGCACGCCCGCAACGCCTACTGGATGCTGTTCGCGCCCGACGAGCTGGCCAAGCGCGCCGGCACGGGCGAGCGTCAGGGCTTCGCGAACGCCGGGCCCCTCGACGCCTAAATCGCGCCGCGGCGCGGCGCGTCACTATGCTCTCCTGGGTTACCTAGGGGTAACTACGAGGAGGAACTCATGCCCGACGCCGTTATCGTCGCCACTGGTCGTAGCCCCATCGGGCGCGCGTTCAAGGGGTCGCTCGTCGACGTGCGCCCCGACGACCTCACCGCGCACGTGGTGCGCGAGGTGCTCGCCAAGGTGCCCTCGCTCGACCCCAACCTGGTCGAAGACCTCATGGTGGGTTGCGGCCAGCCGGCCGGTGAGTCCGGCTTTAACGTCGCGCGTGTCGTCGCGGTCCTGGCCGGACTCGACAACGTTCCCGGGGTCACCGTCAATCGCTACTGCTCGTCGAGCCTGCAGACCATTCGCATGGCCGCCCACGCAATTCGCGCCGGCGAGGGCGACGTCTTTATTGCCGCGGGTGTCGAAACCGTCTCACGCTTCGCCGCGGGCGCGAGCGACTCGGGTAAGGCGATGAACCCACGCTTTAGCGAGGCCCTCGAGCGCACCAAGAGCCGCTCGGCCGCGGTCACCGTGCCCTGGACGCCCCAGCCCGGACTACCCGACATCTACATCGCGATGGGCCAGACGGCCGAGAACGTCGCCGAGTACGAAAAAGTGTCGCGCCAGGAGATGGACGAGTTTGCGGTGCGGAGCCAAGAGCTCGCCGTGGCGCACCAGGCGAACGGCTTCTTCGAGCGCGAGATCATTCCGGTGACCTTGCCCGACGGCACCGTGGTGTCCAAGGACGACGGACCGCGCGCCGGCACGACCCTCGAAAAGCTCGCGGCCCTCCAGCCGGTCTTCCGTGAAAGCGGCACCGTCACGGCCGGCAACGCCTGTCCGTTGAACGACGGCGCAGCCGCGGTCGTCGTGATGAGTGACACCAAGGCCAAGGCGTTGGGCCTCAAGCCCCTGGCGCGCATCGTCGCGAGTGGCGTGAGTGGTCTCAACCCCGAGATCATGGGACTCGGGCCGATTGAGGCCTGTCGCCAGGCGCTGCGGCGTGCGGGCATGACGATTGACGACATCGACCTGGTCGAGATCAACGAGGCCTTCGCCGCCCAGGTACTGCCGAGCGCCAAGCACTTGGGCATTCCTCTCGAGAAGCTCAACATCCGCGGTGGCGCTATCGCGCTCGGTCACCCCTTCGGGATGACCGGTGCGCGCATTATGACGACGTTGCTCAACTCGCTCGAGGACGCCGACAAGCGTTTCGGGATGGAGACGATGTGCGTCGGCGGGGGCCAAGGCATGGCCATGATCGTCGAGCGCCTCGACTAAATCGACAACGTCGCTCGCGCAGCGTTCTCCGACGAAAACGCACGACGAGTCCTAGCGCGGCCCCGTCAGGCGTGCGGTGGGGTCGTCTTGGTAGCGGGCGAGTTCGTCGTCACTGAGGGCCACGACTTCGTCGGGCAAGAGCACCGCGATGTTGTCGTCAACGCGATAGGCCACCTGGCGCCGCGGGTTTACGAGTAGTTCGGCGCTCGGCACGTAGAGCAGGGACTGGTGGTCAATGGGATCGACCAGCAGCGTGAGGAGAAAGTCGTCGAGGGCCATTAGTCACTTTCCTTAATGAGGGCGAGTGCTTGGTCCACCCCCGAGTTGAGTTCGTCGCGCGTCGACGCTTCGACGTTGAGTCGCAGCAGCGGTTCAGTGTTCGACGCGCGCAGGTTAAACCACCACGTACCAAAATCGGCGGTGAGTCCGTCGAGTCGATCAATGGCGACCCCGCGGCTCTGCAACGACGCCGCGACGCGCTCGACACTCGCCAGTGGGTCTCGTACCGTGGTGTTGATCTCGCCCGAGTCGGCGTAGCGCTGGAAGGGCGCCACCAGCGCCGACAGCGGACCGTCAAAACGACTGAGTAGTTCGAGTACCACCAGCGCGGTGATGATGCCCGAGTCGGCCCGGTAGTTGTCACGAAAGTAGTAGTGACCGGAGTGTTCGCCGCCAAAGACGGCCCCCGTCTCGGCCATCACCTGCTTGATGTAGCTGTGCCCGACGCGGGTTCGTATGGCCACGCCGCCGTTTTCGTCAATGACCTCGGGCACGGCCTTGGAGCAGATCAAGTTGTAGAGCACGCTCGCGCCCGGGTTGCGGCGCAACAGGGCCTGGGCGACCATGGCGGTCGTCGTCGAACCACTGAGGGGCTGCGCCTTTTCGTCGATCAAAAAGACGCGGTCGGCGTCGCCGTCAAAGGCGAGGCCCACGTCGGCGCCGACCTCGAGGACGCGACGTTGCAGATCGACGATGTTGTCGGGGTTGAGTGGATCGGCCGGGTGGTTCGGGAACGTTCCGTCGAGCTCTTCGTACATAATCTCGAGTTCGAAGGGCAGCCCGTTAAAGACCTGGGGCGCGATAAAGCCCCCCATGCCATTCGCGGTGTCGGCGACGACCTTTATGGGACGTAGCGCCCCCACGTCCACGAAGCCGTGCACGTGCTTCACCCACGCGCCCATGAGATCGCGCGTCGAGTACCCGGCGAGTGCGCCCGTCGCCGGCGCGGCCAAGTACGCGTTGGTGCTCGCTTGAATATCGACCAACCCCGACTCCACGCCAATCGGCACGGCGCC
>JANWIR010000084.1 GCA_025449805.1 Acidimicrobiales bacterium
ATTGGACGAGCAGCGGGCGCGGCCGCGTCGCTATGAACCAAGCGCCGCGTTCGTCGATCACCAGCTCGCCGTCAGCCAGATCGTCGTCGACCTCACGCTCGCCGCCCGTCGTGGACGCCTTGAGATCCTCGCTGTCCAAGGAGAGCCTGCCTGTTGGCGGACGCTACCCGCCATCGCGCGGTCCGTTCTTCGCCCCGATCTCTATCTAGCGGTTGGTGCGGCAGATCTTGAGTACCGCTGGTTCGTCGAAGTTGACCGTGGCACCCATCATCGACCGGCGGTCGTCCGCAAGGCACAGCTTTACGAGAGCTACTACCGAAGCGGCGTGGAGCAGTCCACGGGCGGCGTCTTTCCGCGGGTCGCCTGGATCACGCCAGAGCCGACGCGTGCAGCGCGACTTCGGGAAGCGTTCGACGGCGGAGAGTTCAGCGAAGGCCTGATGCTCGTCTCCACGGCAGACAAGGCCATCGACGTTTTGAGCGGGGGCGAGTCGTGAGCGGCGCCCGCACCCGGATCCTCGTCGGTGACGTTCGCGAGCGCCTCGCCGAGATCGCCACCGGAAGCGTCGACTGCGTAATCACGAGCCCGCCCTACTACCAGCTCCGCGATTACGGCGTTCCCGGTCAGCTCGGCCTCGAGACGAGTGTCGAAGGATGGGTTGACGATCTGCGGCTGGCCCTGAGCGGCCTCGTTCGCGTGCTCAAGCCAACCGGGTCCCTCTGGCTCAACCTTGGCGACACCTATTCCCGACACGCCAAGTACGGCGCACCGCCAAAGAGCTTGATGCTGGCACCTGAGCTGCTGCTGCTCGCACTCGCCGAGGACGGATGGGTCGTGCGCAACAAGGTCATCTGGGCCAAGACGAACCCGATGCGGCATTCAGTCGCAGACCGGCTGACAAATAGCTACGACGTCGTCTACTTTCTGACTCGGGCGTCGCACTACTTCTTCGACCTCGATGCGATTCGGCTTCCGCACCGCTCGTCAACCAGGAGTCGCCACACAGGCGGCTACCCGCCGGAACGAGACAGCGCCCCATTGTGGCGACAAAACGGCGGCGGCAATCGAGGTCTCGCCGCACGGCACGCCCGCGGAGAGGTGGGTCACGAACTCGGCAAGAACCCTGGCGATGTCTGGCAGCTTCCAGCCGCAAACTACAAAGGCGCTCACTTCGCAACCTTCCCGCCGGTACTGGTCGAACGACCTTTACTGGCGACCTGTCCGGAACTGATCTGCAACTCCTGCACGACCCCGTTCAGGCGTATCAGCCGCGTACGCCGCCAAGAACGCGGCCGGCAGAGACCGCCGGGGCGCGAAACACACGTCCTGCGCTACAACCGTACGTACACCGTCATCCGCGAACGCGGACCACTCCTCCCAGGCTGCCAATGTGGCTCGACCGCCCAGCCCGGAGTGGTCCTCGATCCCTTCTTCGGCGCTGGCACCGTCGGCCTTGTCGCTGAGCGCCACGGACGCGACTGGATCGGGATCGAGATCAACCCCGCCTATGCCGCGCTAGCCGAACAACGCCTGGCCGAAGCACGAACTGGCCGGATGCCTGATGGCCCTCCGGCGGGCGGAACCAAAGTTCCGGTTCCGCCCGCCGCACAGCCATCTATCCCTGAAAGGGGGAGCGAGCCATGACAAAGGCTCAAGAGGTGTACGAGCGGGTCGAGGCCCTGGTCGCCTCGGGCGTTAAGAAGTCGGACGCGTTCCGACAGGTTGCCGAGGAGCTTGGACAGCCGTTCAACTCAATGCGCGGCGCCTACTACGCACACACCCGCACACTCGGCGGTACGCCTCCGCGATCACGCACGAGGCAAGCAAACGGTGACCCGATCGAGCAAGCCACGCTCGTACTCAGCAGAGCGCTGGACTCGATCGACGCCGAGGTCGCTGCAGCAAAGGCGCGCATCGACGAGGCAAAGGCCGAGCACGAACACCTCCGCGACACCGCACAAGAGCGCAAAGCCGCCATCCAGGCGAAGCTTGACGCGCTCAAGGCCTAGTCGCGGCAGATGGTCGGTGGCCCGGATTTTCCTAAATCCGGGCCACCATTAACACTCAATATCTGTTTTGCTTATCAAAGTGATGACCGGTAAAATACAGGGAAATGGAAGCGGAATTGTGTTGTGAAATGATCGACGAAGTGCTGCGTTTACGCAGCTTGTGTGAGACAATGGACATAGCAAAACGGAGCACCTACAACACGATGGAACCAAAGCAGGCCAAGAAACTTGGCAAACGTCTACGCGCTCGCCGCGAAGAACTCGGGCTCTCGTTACGGCAACTCGCCGAGCGAGCTGAGACGACGGACACCACGATCATCAGGATCGAGCAGGGCGCCTACGCCGCGCCCGCACCCGACAAGCTGAGCCGAATCGCAGCTGCGCTAGACCTCAGCCTCGCCGATGTCTTCGCGCTCGCAGAGTACGCCGTCCCTGACGATCTGCCGAGCTTCCAGCCGTACCTGCGCAGCAAGTACCGCGACATGCCACGCGAGGCCGTCGACGACCTGAACAAGGCGTTCGATCGCATTGTCCGCAAGCACGGCTACGACCCAGCGGGACCACAAGACGGAGAAGACGAAGCTCCGTAACAAGCGACTAGTTAAGAGAAAGGAGGGAGACATGCAACGAACAGACACCAGAACCAACGCACGAAGCGTGCTCGCCCTCCTCCGCGGTCTCGTGCCACAGCGTCAACTGACCTTCAACGAAGCGCTACGCATCGCAGAGCTTCAAGCCAACCACCTGCTAGAACACTTCGCGATCAACACGACCGCTGTTCCCGACGAGATCGTGACTGAGCTGCCGCGTATCAAGATCGAACGCGAGCGCTACCTCCCTATTTCCGCCTCCGCCCATTGGAACGGTCGCTACTGGGTGATTACGCTCAGCGCCGACGAACCTCGGAGCCGACAGCGATTCAGCCTGATGCACGAGTTCAAGCACATCGTCGACCACACGACCAAAGACTTCCTCTACCACGACCACCCGGCCAACAGCGCCTACCAACAGGCCGAACGGGTCGCCGACCACTTCGCCGCTTGCCTCCTCATGCCGAAACGAGTGGTCAAGAGACTCTGGTTCGAAGGACCCCAAGACATCGATCCCCTCGCGGAAAAGCTACGAGTGAGCCCTGCCGCGCTGCGCTACCGACTCGACCAACTCGGACTCACCGAGCGGCCGGCGCGCTGCGAACGTCTCAACCGCGTCTACCCAATCAAGAAGGCAACGCCAAGCCGCGGACTTACAACGACACTCGCTGGAGGTAGCCAGTGACCCCTCGGGGCGACACTGGCACTCCCGCACGGTCCGAACACGGTCACGAAGCCCCGCTCACAGCGATCATCTACCTACGCGTCTCGACCAAAGAACAGGCGACACGCGGCGGCGAAGCCGAAGGCTTCTCGATCCCCGCCCAGCGTGAGGCCTGTGAACGGAAGGCGACAGCGCTTGGTGCCGTCGTCGTCGAAGAGTTCGTCGACCGCGGCGAGAGCGCTCGAAGCGCCCGCAGACCAGAGCTACAACGAATGCTCGCGTACGTCACCGATAACCCAGTTCATCTGGCGATTGTGCACAAGATCGACCGCCTCGCCAGAAACAGAGTCGACGACGTCGAAATCAATGTCGCGCTTACACGCGCGGGAGTGACGCTCGTGTCATGCACTGAGAACATCGACGAGACCCCTAGCGGCATGCTGCTGCACGGGATCATGAGTTCGATCGCCGAGTTCTACAGCCGCAACCTCGCAAACGAAGTCATCAAGGGCTCGATGCAGAAGGTCAAAGCAGGCGGCACCGCTAGCCGCGCGCCAATCGGCTATCTTAACGTCCGACGTATTGAAAACGGCAAAGAGTTCCGCACAATCGACATCGATCCGGACCGTGCGTCGCTAATCACCTGGGCGTTCGAGGCCTACGCGACCGGCGAATGGACAACAAGACGTCTCCTCGCCGAACTAACAGAACGAGGCTTGCGTAGCCGCGAGACACCTATGCGAGTGTCGAAACCGCTCCAACAATCGAACATCCAAATCATGCTCCGGCATCCCTTCTACAAAGGAGTCGTCCGCTACAAAGGCCTCGAGTACTCCGGTTCGCACGAGGCGATAGTCGATCCGGCGACCTGGCAGAAAGTCCAAGACGTTCTCAGCGCCAAGGACCGCTCCGGCGAGAAGACCCGAGAACACCCGCACTACTTGAAGGGCAGCCTCTACTGCCACTGCGGGTACCGAATGATCCTCAGCTACAGCCGCGGCCGACACGGCACCGTCTACCCCTACTTCTGCTGCCTCGGCCGACACGGCAAGCACAACGACTGCACAAAAAAAGCCGTACTCATCCAGACCATCGAGGACAAGGTTCAAGATCTCTACACCCGCGTCCAGCTGGCCCCCGAACTGCGCGACGCCATCGAGCTAACCCTCATCGAGGAACTTGAAGCCATCAGCGAAGAAGCGCTACTCGAACGCACCAGCCTCGAGAAGCGCCACGACCGACTCCTCTCCGAGCAAGCCAAGCTGCTACGCGCGCACTACGCCGATGCCGTACCGGTACACCTACTCAAGAGCGAGCAGCATCGGCTTGATAGAGAGCTCGGGCAAGCCCGGCATCGCCTCGAAGCGCTTGAAGGAGACATCGACACAACGAGGGCCAACCTCGCAACTGCACTCGACTATGCCGTCAACGCCGACAAGGCGTACGCCAGTGCAGGACCGAGTACGCGGCGAGAGCTAAACCAATTCTTCTTCACACGGCTCATCGTTGAAGACGACAACAGCGTCACGGCAAAACTCAACGAGCCGTATGCCATCCTGCTCAGCCCTGCTGTCATCAAGGCCGCGCAACACCAGGCCACGACGACTAACACGGCAGGCCCCAGGGTCACCAGAGCCGCCTCAGGAACAAACAAACCCCGGAGGCCTTCCGGCCGCCGGGGTTTGAACTACGAAGTTTTGGTGGGCGGTACTGGGCTCGAACCAGTGACCCCCAGCTTGTCGAGCTGGTGCTCTCCCAACTGAGCTAACCGCCCTCTGGAGCCGGGATTGTAGCCGGAAGGAGCGGAGCGGGATCGAACGCCACGCCGAACGAGCGGAGCTCGAAATGGAGGTGCGTGCCCGTGCAATAGCCCGTACAGCCGGCGAGGCCAAGCCGTTCTCCCGTCGACACCTG
>JANWIR010000085.1 GCA_025449805.1 Acidimicrobiales bacterium
TCAACGCCGAGAACCTCATCGAGCGTTTCCATAATTGCCAACGACTCATCGAGGGGCATGACCGCGCTCTCCAAAAGTCCCTCCTCGAGACAGCGCGCCACTTCCACCGCCTGATATTGCAAGCCCCTACCGCGCACGTCGAAGCTGAGGGTCCGCGACGCGCCGGATCGAGTGATGAGCTGCATCGTCGTAGGGGCGTAGAAGTCGCTCCCAATTTCCACGCGGGCGTCTCGTCCGGTCACACAGGCCCGGGTCGCCGAGCGCGCTGAGGATGTGCAGGTGAGTACCGCGTGTGCGCCGCTCGCGTAGCCAAAGATCATCGACACCGCGCCGTCGACGCCCGTGAATGACGGCGTAACGAGGGAGTGCACGTTCGAGGGCTGGCCCAAGAGCATCGACGCGAACGAGACGGGATAGATACCGAGGTCGAGAAGCGCCGAGCCGCCCAACTCCGGCGCGAAAAGTCTCGACGAAGGGTCGCGCTCAAACCACTTGCCGTGGTCGGCTTCGAAGAGCACTAACTCGCCCAGATCGCCCGCCGCCACGAGTTGGCGCAGCGCGACGACGTGAGGAAGGAAACGAGTCCACATCGCCTCCATCGCGAAGAGCTTCGCTGAGCGAGCGCGGTCAATCAGGACGCGCGCCTCCGACGCGTTCATCGTGAAGGCCTTCTCGACGAGCACTGGCTTACCGTGGTCGAGCGCGAGCAGGGCGTTCTCCAGGTGCAGGGGGTGGGGTGTCGCCACGTACACGGCGTCAACGTTTGCGTCGGCGACGAGGGCTTCGTACGAGCCGTACGCACGCGGAATCGAGAACTCCGACGCGAAGGCGTGGGCCGTTTCCGCCCGACGCGAGCCGACGGCCACGACGTCACCTTCGGCAATGTGACGCAGGTCACTGACGAACGTACGCGCGATGCGTCCCGTACTAATGACGCCCCAACGGACTGGTCGCACGTTGGCCTCCTTCACGCAACAGGGAATCGCGCCAGCGTAGGACACGAGGTCGAGACCAGGCGACGCGCACCTAAAGTAAACGCGATGCGCCTTCACTCTTTCGCGCCGACCGAGCGGCGCCGCGCGGGTAACCAACGCTCTGCGAGAGCCTGAGCATGCCTCGCCTCCGCGACCGGCCCGAGGACGTAACGTCGAGTTACCTTCGCCAACACGTCGATAATCCCGTGGAGTGGTACTCCTGGGACAGTGACGCACTCGAACGCGCCCGTGAACTCGATCGACCAATCTTTCTGTCGATTGGTTACGCCGCTTGTCACTGGTGTCACGTCATGGCGCACGAGTCATTTGAAAATCCGAGGCTCGCCGCCGTATTAAATGAGTCCTTCGTACCTATCAAGGTCGACCGCGAAGAGCGGCCCGACCTTGACGCGCTGTATATGGCGGCGACGCAACGACTGAGTGGCCACGGGGGATGGCCAATGTCGGTGTTCCTCACCCCCGACGGACGGCCCTTTATGGCCGGCACCTACTACCCACCCGTCGACCGCGGTGGCCAGGTTGGTTTCGATCGACTCTTGGCCGCCATGAAGGACGCCTGGACCAACCAACGCGAGCTCGTTGAAGTCCAGGCCACCGAACTCGCCCACGCGGCGTCGCGCGAGGTGCGTTTCCTCGACCATCTCGCGCCGTCGCATCACGAGCTCGATCTGGCCGCCACGCGGGAACAACTGCGCGACGAACTCGTGGGCCGACTCGACCCTCGTGGTGGCTTCACGGCGGCACCAAAGTTCCCGCGGCCGACGTATATCGAGGCGCTCCTCGAATTTTCCGACGACGCGTCGCGCCACGCGGTCACCCTCACCCTCGAGGCGATGTCGCGTTTAGGACTTTTTGATCACCTGCGTGGTGGCTTCGCGCGGTACAGCGTCGATGACGCCTGGCACGTGCCCCACTTCGAAAAGATGCTCTGTGACCAGGCCCTCCTCGCGCGTGCCTACTTCCGCGCGGCCAAGATTCTGAATCGTCCGCAGTGGCGGTCCGTGGCGCTGGCGACCCTCGATTTCACTGAGGCGTACCTGCGACTCGGCGACGGTTACGCGTCATCGCTCGACGCGGACGCCGGTGGCGTTGAGGGGTCGCACGTGACGTGGACGCCCGATGAGGTCCGCGCGACCCTGCAGCGCGCCGGACTCGACGACGCCGTTGACGGCGTCGTGTCGCGCTGGCGACTCGACGAAACGACCTTCGACGGCCGAGCCATTCCCCAGCTCGCCGTCGACGAACCCTTCAACTGTCCCGGGCCTCTCCTCGCCACCCGTGACGCACTCGTCGACGAGTTGGCGACCCGTGCGGCGCCCAGTCGCGACGAGAAGATCATCCTGGAGTGGAACGCCATGTTCGCCAGTGCGCTCCTCGCGAGCGACGACCCCACCCGACACGCACGGGCCTTTGCACTCCTTGCCGCACTGGGCTCCACCCACTTTGATGGCGAGCGCTACTGGCGCACCGAGGCCCGTCGCGCCGCGGCCACCGCGAGCGATCTCGCGTGGTACGTCGACGCCTTCGTCGACGCCTTTGAAATCTCGGGCGACGTGACGTGGCTCGCGCACGGCGACGACGTCGCGCGCTACCTCATCGCGCACTACTGGGAAGGTGACGTGCCGAGCGTCGAGCGGCCCGACGTGGGTCGGGGACTCTCGTTCGTTGATCAACGGGTCGACGACCTCGCCCAACGCCCCCAAGACATCTTCGACGGGGCCACACCTTCGGCGCACGCGGTAGCGACACGAGCGCTCGCGCGACTCGGGCTCTGTCGCGGTGACCAAGAATTCGTGGTCGTCGCGCAACGTCTGGTGGAACTCGCGCGAGGGCTGCTCGTTGAGCATCCCGGGGCCGTCGCCGACCTCGTGGCGGCGGCTGGCTACGCCCTGGACGGTGTCGAAATCGTGATACCCGGCGAGACGAACGTCTTTACCCAGCACGTACGATCGAGGGCAATGTTTCGTACCGTGCTCGTCAGTGGACCTGGTCCGTCGGAACTCTTTGCGGGTCGCCGCGCGGGCCTCGCCTACGTCTGCCGGGGAGGCGTGTGCGCGGTTCCCGCCACGACGCTGGCCGAATTCGAGCAACAACTCAAAACGGTGAGAACGTAGATGGCGCTCCTCGGTCGTGACCCCGCGGCGCGCGCCATTCGTCGTCTCGTCGAGCACACCCCGGCGCGGTCGTCGGTTGACGTGTCACCCGACTCGCTCGCCCTCGGGTTAGTCCTCGGTTCGACCAATGAATCCACGACCGTCATTGACCTCGCCTCCCACGCCATCGTGCGCTGGCGAGTTCCGTGGCCCGAGGGTGTCGAAACGGACCTCGCCGTCTTCGACGTGGTGGAAGGCCAGTTGGCCGCCGACGTCGAGCGTGACGATTTAGCCCAACCCGAAGCGGTGACCCTCGCTGATCTGCCTCGGCGCCTTGGCACGTACCGCGGTCGACGCGTGCGTCACTGGCTCGAGCAACTCGCGAGTCCCGCGGACGGCCCCCTCTTTGGTTTTCGAGGACCGAGCGCGCCCTACTGGGAGTTTCGTGGCGAGCGGCCGAGCGTCGCGTTGATCGCGGCCGACCGGGGCCCCCAACTTTTGCGCCGTCACGACGATGGTTCGACGTGGGTTCGCTTTGGGTGGTTCGGCGACGACGTGTGGCTGCTCTGCGAGGATCAACACGCGATTCGCACGATCGAAGCCACGCGACGCAGTTCGCTTTCCGGAAAAGATTTAGCGACCGCACTCGGCTTTCGTCCCACGTACGTGCTGACGACGCTGTCGCGCCCGCTCGACGGACACTGCTACAAGAGTTGCACGGGACTGTTGCCCCGCGGGTGAACTACTTCGGAAGTCGACCGGTAGCCAGCGATTCGGCCATCGCCCAACCGAAAACGACCAGCCGCTGACCGTTCTCCGGATCAAGGTTCTTGAAGAACGTCTCCGCGCCGTCAGGAATGGGGCCCTTGGCCGACGTGTAGTCCAAGCAGCCCACCGGCCCCGGCGCGACCGTCATGACGAACGTCTTGTCGTCAATGGCCTTTTCCGAACCAAAGCGCTTGGCGAGTCGGCGAGCCCAGGCGCGGTCCTCCCCCGTCGGGCGATAGCCCAGGCGCGGGACGATGTCTTGCAGGCCCGCGAAGGCCCGGTAACCGTCGGGTGAGGTGAGGCGCGCGCCCAACAAAACGTCTTCGTCGGGGAAGGCGAGCAGGGCCCGACGGAACTGGTCGTGCAAGATGGCCCGCAAGGTCTGATCGGACTTCGCGTTTCGATCCACGAGCAGCAGCCCCACCAAGAGCGACGGCGTTCCGCCAATTCGCTCCAACGTGCAAAACGAGTAGCCGCGCAGCTTGTTCCCTTCGCGCGCGTGCGTGACGAGGACCCACTCCTCGCGCTGCTTCGAAAGGAATCCGATGTCGAAGTTCGGCTCGCGGTCGACGCAGAGGTCCGCCATTTCGGCGAGTTCGGCGTCACTGAGGGCCGTGGTGTCTTTAGTCACGACAGTCATTGCCATAGGGACCATTCTACGGGAACCCGGCGGTACCCTCATCCGGCCCTAGGCCTTTATGACGTTTCTCCCAAATTCACTGCGTAAATCGGCGACCACGGAGGGAATCGAGACGTTGAACTCTGGCCCTAAGCGAAAGGCCTTGCCGCTCGCGCCCGTCTCGACGACGACGCTCGAGGGACCGGGATAGCGCGTCAAAATCTCGCGCAGTGTGGCAATCGTGGGCTGCGTTAGGTCCTCGGGCGCGAGGGAGAGTCGTAGCTCGTTCGAGATCTGATCACTCACCAGTCGCTCCACGTCGACGGCGGAAAAGCGCAGGTCGTCGTCGCGGTCATCCACACGCACCTTCATCAAAACGACGTTGTCCTTGGCTAAGTAGCCACTGAGTCGCTCGAAGGAGTTCACCGAAAAGTTGACCTCGAGCGAGCCGCTGAGGTCCTCAATAACGACGCGCGCGTACTGGCGATTCGCCTTGGTCGTGCGTAGTTGGACCTCGGTCAAAATGCCGCCCACGGTCGCGGGGCGATTGGCGCGAGCGAGTTCTTCGGCGCGTTCGCGCACCGAAACAATGGAGCCGTCAGCGCGCGTGGCGAGCGTCGCCGCCAGTTCATTCAAGGGGTGGTCCGAGATGTACGTACCGAGCATCTCGCGCTCAAAGTCGAGCTTGACCGATCGCTCAAACTCAAGATCGGGAATGGCAATCTCGGTGCCCTCCCAGTCCCCCGCGCCCGACGAATCGTCAAACGCGCTAAATAACGTGGAGATACCGAGCGAGAGATCCTTGCGGCGCGACAACGTTGCTTCGATTGTCTCGTCGACCTTGAGAAGAAATCCCTGGCGGGCGAGGCCAAAGGAGTCGAAGGCCCCCGCCTTAATAAGCGATTCCATGGAGCGCTTGTTTAAGACCACGGGATCAACGCGACGCATGAAGTCGTACACGCTCTCAAAACGCCCGCCACTCTCACGCTCGTGCACAATTTTTTCGACCAACGCCTCTCCGACGTTGCGCACGGCCGCTAGTCCAAAGAGAATCGTCGAAGGCGCCAACGTACTAGGTGCGTACTCGGCGAAGGATTCATTGATGTCAGGCACGCCAATGGTGATCCCCATCTGACGCGCCTCGTTCAAGTACACCGCCGCTTTGTCCTTGTCGTCGCGAAACGACGTCAAGAGCGCGGCCATGTACTCAACGGGGTAGTTGGCCTTGAGCCACGCGTTTTGATACGCGATCAACGCGTACCCGTACGCGTGGCTCTTGTTGAAGGCGTAGTCGGCGAAAGGCTCGATCTTGTCAAAGATGGAGTTGCCTAGTTCACGTCCGTACCCCTCGCGCTCGGCGCCTTCAACGAACTTGACGCGTTGCGCTTGAATCATTTCGCGAATCTTCTTCGAACAGGCCTTGCGCAGGTCGTCGGCCTCCGTCATGGAGAATCCAGCAATCTTGGTCGCGACGCGCATGATGTCTTCTTGGTAGATCATCAAGCCGTACGTCTCCGAGAGAATTTCGGCGAGATCGTCGTGGTCGTAGGCAACACTCTGGCGTGCGTTCTTACGGTCGGCGTAGTCGTTGTGCACATTCTCACTGAGCGGACCAGGTCGATACAGCGCCACCAAGGCCGCAATGTCGTCAAAGCTCGTCGGCGCGAGGCGACGCATGAGTTGACGCATCTTGTCGCCCTCGAGCTGAAAGATCCCGATGGAGTTACCGTGACGCAACATTTCGTAGACCTTGGGATCGTCGAGGTCGACGTGGTCGATATCGACGTCGAGGCCGTGGCGCCGTCGAATGTGCTCGAGCGCGCGTTCGATGATCGCCAGGTTGCGCAGCCCGAGAAAGTCCATCTTCAGCAGCCCAAGTTTTTCGATGGCCGTCGCTTCGTACTGCGTGACGATCGGGGCGTCGTCGGTTGACCCATTCGGGCTGGACTTGCGTTGGACCGGGACGTAGGCCAGTACCGGTTCTTTGGTGATCACTACGGCCGCCGCGTGAATACCGTCCTGGCGTCGTTTGTCGACGAAGCCCTTAGCGACGTCCACCACGTGCTTGACCTCGGTATCGCTGTTGTAAAGCGTGCGCAGCTCCGCGGCCTCGGTAAAGCGACCTTCGAAGCCCGGCGTTGGCGTAAAGCACGCCTCGAGCGGGAGGTCTTGTCCCATGACGAGTGGTGGCATGGCCTTGGCGATCTTGTCACCCAACTGCGGTGGGTAGCCGAGCACCCGCGCGGCGTCACGCACCGCCGCGCGTGCCTTGATCGTCGAAAACGTCACGATTTGGGCTACGTGGTCACTGCCGTAGCGCTCGCTGGCGTAGCGGATCATGTCTCCGCGGTAGCGCTCGTCAAAGTCCATGTCGATGTCGGGCATCTGCTTACGACCCGGATTCAAGAAGCGCTCAAAAATGAGACCGTAACGAATCGGGTCCAAGTCCACGATGCGCAAGCAGTACGCGA
>JANWIR010000086.1 GCA_025449805.1 Acidimicrobiales bacterium
CGTTCGTCGAATTCGTTGCCGTGCCTAGCGAGCGCTGGCGCGATACACGTCGGTGACGTAGGGCATAGTGAGGGGCTCATCGAAGTTCGCGACTACCTGCGCGACGTCGGCCAAAAGGTCGTTGCGTTCTTGCTCGTCCATCAAACTGACGTAGCTCGTCGATCGGACGCGGTTCAAAAGTCCCTCTTTCGAGAGAGTCTGCGCGTGACGAAAGACGGCGCGTTCGACTCGTTCAAAGGGTCCGGCTTCAAGGAGCGAGGAATAATCGCGCCCCGCTTTGTAGGGTTGGAACTGGTCCCACCGCATGGCGCGACCAAATTCACGGACCCACGGCACGGACTCGTCACGCTCGTTCCAGATCAGCCCGAGCCCGCCGCCGTCGGTTAAGACGCGACGAATCTCGCGAAGCGCCGCGGGCGGGTCGAACCAGTGGAACGCCTGCGCCACGAAGACCACGTGCACACTGGCGTCGGGGAGAGGAATCGCCACGTCGGAACCCTCGAAAATTTCGAGGTCGGGTGCCGCCGCGCGAAAGGCTTCGCGCATCGACGCGGACGGATCAACCGCGATCACCTCGCCCACAAGGTCACGAATCTGGCGCGTGAAAATTCCACTGCCGGCGCCGAGATCGAGCGCCCGCACCGTGCCGTCAAGATTGAAGGTCGAAGCGAAAAAGGCCATGGCCTCTCCCGGGTAATCGGGGCGCACGGCGTTGTAACACGAACCGTCACCAAAACCTTTCGCACCCAGTTCGCGTTTCGACATTTCCGCGCAACCATCACCTTGATGTCCCGGCACCACTTCCCCCCGACGTCGAGTCGCGCTCCACGACGAGTGTGGAATCTCCTAGCTGAGCACGGCACATTCATACTTACCGACAAATTCTCACGTAGGTGCTGAAACTCGTTCGAAATTTTTCCGGGGAGCCGCCGAACGTTCGCGTCGGGGCCTCCCCTAACGCCGGAACCGGCCGCGCCAGCGTCGCGACGTCGCCGCCTCTTGTTGGCGAGGTCACTGTCGCTAAGCGTTCGAGCGCACCCTTCGCCGAAAGAACCGCGAGGTCAATGTGGACGGGCGAGTCCCGGCCATGCTGACGGGACACACCAGTGGCCCTAACAGTGTCAACACGCGTTACGTCAAGGCCACGCGTGCTGCGGTGTCGTACTCAGATTTCGTCGCGTTCGAACGTCCGTCCGTACGTCTCCTCGGCGACCGAAATGTCGTACCACGCGTAGAACTCGTCTCGCCCTCGTCGTTGAGCCGCTAGATGCTGAGGGTGCTCGGCCCACGCTCGATGACTCGCGCGATCCGCGAATCGCACCACGGTGACCCGTTCACCGTCCGGACTCGTGTAGAACTTGTGATCGAGAAAGCCGTCCATTTCACGAACGAGGCGATCCATTTCGCGAGCGACGAGGGCGTAATCGTCGCTCACCCCGGGTCGAAGTCGACTACGAAACACGGTCACGATCGTCATAGGCGGACAGTAGCAGCGCGGCCCCCTCGGTCGCCTCGAGGTTCGCCACGCACCAGGGCGACGCGACGTGCGCGCGGCGCCGCTCGGTCATCATCCTCATTTAGCCAAACATCGGCACTCGGCGATGCCTGGTCACGTTCGATGTCGGCAGGAAACCCGGTTGGTTGCTAATCGGCTACCGACGCGTAAAAGAAAAGTGCGTTACCCCACTCGGCGTCGAAACCGCTTCCACGTTGAAGCGCTCCTCGAGCGCTTCTTGGCCGTCCCACAGTCGGGTGCCTCGACCAAGGAGTATCGGCACTTGGACGACGTGGAGCGTGTCGATGAGATCCGCGTCGAGGAACGCACGGACGGTCGAGGGACCGCCACCGACGCGCACGTCCAAGGATCCCGCCGCGATTTGGGCGCGCTCGAGCGCCTGGTGCGGCGAGCCGTCGATGAAGTGAAACGTGGTGCCACCGTCCATCGCCATGGGCGGGAACGAGTGATGCGTCATCACGAAGACGGGCGTGTGAAACGGAGGGTTGGGGCCCCACCATCCTCGCCACGTCTCGTCGTGCTGCCAACCAGGCGGGCCAAACTTGCCCGCGCCCATGATCTCGGCCCCGATGCCGAGATTGGTTCGCTCGGCGAACGCCTGGTCGACGCCGTTGGACCCGCCCGCCTTCCCAAGGAGTTCGTGCCCGAAACGGGTCGCGAACATCCACTCATGGAGCCGGTGTCCGGCGTGGCCGAACGGGTTGTCAAAGGTCATGGCGTCACCCGTCCCGTACCCATCCAACGAGATCGAAAAGTTGTGGACTCTGACGTTTGGCATAGTTCGCTAGACGGAACTATAAGACGTCGCTGCTTTCTTCGCGACGCGACGAGACGGCGAGTCGATAGAGAACGTGTCGACGTCCATCCCAGTCGGGAAGCAGTGGGTGATCAAAATCATCGGCTTCGTCGTGCGTCATGCCGAGCTTCTCCATAACACGCCTTGACGGAATGTTCACGGTCGTCGTGAAGCTCACTATCTCGTTGCGCGGAAATTCGATATTCGCTCGGCCCCACGACACCGCGGCGAACGCCCCTTCCGTAGCGAACCCTTGATTCCACGACGTCGGGACGAGTCGCCACCCAATTTCGATGCAGGGCGTGAAGTGCGACTGCCAGCGAGGCTGGGAGAAGCCGAGAAAACCAATGAAGTCGCCTTCGTCGCGTCGTTGCACCGCCCAGAGTCCGTAGCCCCGTCGCCAATCGTCGACAATACGGTCCATCAGGGCGTCCGATTCGCTCGGGGTTAAGGGACTCGGAAAGTATTTCGTCACTCGAGGGTCGCCGTTCATTTCCGCGAACGCTGAGCGGTCGGCTTCACGCCATGGACGCAAGAACAACCGTCGGGTCGTCAGGACTGGTACGTCACGCACGGGGCCGAATTTAACAACGTTGCGTCCGCTCTTGCCCACGCCGCGACCGCACGCGTGGGCATCTCGTCGCCCCGATGACCCGGAAACGTGACGGTGCCCGACACCGTGGGACGCTGGCATCGTCGGCGGCGACCACGCGGGCGAACAAGAAACCATCCGCCCCTTCCAAGGTTCTCACTACCGCACGCACCGTCACGACCACCCGAGGCTGGCGGCGTCGTCAGTTACCGAGCGAATACCGGTACACGTTGGTTTCACGGACGACGAAGCCAAGTTTTTGATAGAGCTCGTGAGCGGCCGTTCGCGAAGGTCGGCTGGTGAGATCGATAGTGCGCGCACCACGCGCCTTGGCCTCAGCCATCGCCGCTTGGGTCAGAGCCACACCGACGCCGCGTCCGCGCATGTCGGCGTCCACCACGACATCCTCAATCCACGCGCGCACCCCCGTCGGGATGGTGAAAACGACGAGCGCCAACGTGCCGACGATAAGTCCATCCGCGCGAGCCACGAACAATGTCGTGGCGTCGCTACGCACAATCGCCGCCACGGCCGCCTCCGTGAGCGGTTGGGCCGTCGAGGAGACCTGGGGAAGCAGGTGGTTCAGTCCCGCCACGAGCTCGTCCGTTGCTTCGTGCGCCACGTTGATGTCGAGGTTCACGCGTCGCCTCGCCACACCGGACGACGTAGATCGTCGTAGAAGACGTCGCGCGACACGCCGTCAATCGCGTCAAAGATTGGCGACGCCCATCGTTCGGCGCCGATGATTGGCGACGGAAGATTGTCGCGCGAAAACCATCCGGCGTCAGTGCACTCGAGGGGGTGGATTTGCAAGGATCCACCAATCGCGCGACAAAAGAACAGCAGTGAGTAGAGCGGAATACGCGACGCGCCTAGGCGCATGCCGTCAAGGACGCCAATGAGTCGCACCGGTTCGACCTCAATGCCCGTTTCTTCGAGGACTTCCTTGACGACGACCTCGGGCGCGGAGTACCCCACGTCACACCAGCCGGTGGGGTAGAGCCAAAAACCCGAGTCGGCGCGTTGGATCAGTAACAATTCGCCGCGGTCATTCGTTACGGCCGCGCCTACGGCAACCTTCGGCGTCTGATAGCCCGCGACGCCGTGGCCGACCTCGCGCATCCATTCGTTCACGTAACCCGAAACGTCGCCCTCGCTGAGGTCGCCGTCACGTTCGGTCACCTTGATGTCGCCGGCAATCTTCAAGATCTCCTCGAAACGCTCGCGCTCGTACTGGCTCTGGGTAAACCCTAAGCCGGTGCGCGCCACGCCCGCCAAGGACTCCGCCCAACGCAGCAGCGTCTGTTGAGAGATTTCGGGCACGGGTTGACGCTACCAACGACCTACGCCAGCGTGGCGTCGAGAACCTCGTCGACGGTGCCGACCATGCCGGTATAGAAGGCACCGAACTCGCCGTACAGCGTGGAGGCTTCGTCGAAGCGCATCGTGTACACGCAGTCCTTGAGGTCGTCGACGTGCACGCCAAAAAGCGTGACGCCCCACTCCCAGTCATCGAGACCGGTGGAACCCGTCACGAGTTGGAGGACGCGTCCACGAAACTCTTTACCCGAGGCCCCGTGCTGGCGCATCAGCTGCTCGCGCTCCTCGTAGGGCAACGCGTACCAGTTGTGCTCTTCGCCGCGGCGCTTAGACATTGGGTAGAAGCAAAAGGCCTTCATCCCTTCGGGCGGCAACGTCGGAAAGAGGCGGGCGTTGAGCATTGCTTCGGGCATACCCGCGGCGTACTCACTGACCTCGGTCACCGAGACGTAGCTCTCGGCGACTTTGAAGCCGGCGCCTTGAATCTTCGACTGAAACTTGCGCAGGTCCCAGAGATTTTCACCGAGCACCATAAAGCAGGTGTCGGCCTTGGCGCCCATGATGGCGGCCGTCACGACCTGGAGTCCCGCCTCGAGGGCGTCGTCGACGGCCTTACGCACGGCACCCGCGTCGACCGGCCCGACGGGGTGACAGAACAGGTGCACGACGTTGAGCCCGTTCGAAGGGATCAGTGGAGTGGGAGTGGTCATAGCGCCATGCTACGGCCCAAGGCTCCTCGCCGGTCCAACGACGAAGGCCGCGGGCAATTGCCCGCGGCCTTCGTCGAATCGTTGAAACGCGACGATTTAGTAGTCGTCCATTCCCCCGCCGGGCATGGCCGGCGCCTTCTCTTCGGGCTTGTCAACAATGACGGCCTCGGTGGTCAAGAACAGCGCGGCGATCGACGCGGCGTTCTGCAGCGCCGAACGTGTTACCTTGGCGGCGTCGATGACACCGGCCACGATGAGGTCTTCGTACTCACCCGTGGCCGCGTTGAGACCCTCGGTCGCCTTGGCCAGGTTGCGCACCTTGTCCACGATGACCCCACCCTCGAGGCCCGCGTTCACGGCAATCTGGTTCAGCGGAGCCTCGACGGCCTTGGCGACCATCTTCGCGCCGGTCTGCTCGTCGCCACTCAACTTCTCCGCGGCTTCGAGGATGCGTGACTGGCTGCGCAGCAACGCCACGCCACCACCGGGCACGACACCCTCTTCAATCGCGGCCTTCGTCGTCGAGACGGCGTCCTCGATGCGGTGCTTCTTTTCCTTCAGTTCGACCTCGGTCGCGGCGCCCACCTTGATGACCGCCACGCCACCAGACAACTTGGCGAGACGCTCTTGGAGCTTCTCGCGGTCGTAGTCCGAGTCCGTGTTCTCAATCTCGGCCTTGATCTGGCTGATGCGTCCCTTGATGTCCTCGTCGGAACCGGCACCTTCCACGATGGTCGTCTCGTCCTTCGTGACGACAACCTTGCGCGCCGTACCGAGCAGTTCGAGCGTGGCCGCGTCGAGCTTGAGACCGATCTCTTCGGAGATGACGGTGCCGCCGGTCAGAATCGCGATGTCCTGGAGCATGGCCTTACGACGCTCACCGAATCCCGGCGCCTTGACGGCGACCGACTTGAACGTGCCACGAATCTTGTTCACGACCAACGTCGCGAGCGCCTCGCCGTCGACGTCCTCGGCGATGATCAACAGCGGGCGACCCGACTGCATGACCTTCTCCAACACCGGCAAAACGTCGCGTACTGAGGAGATCTTGCTCGACACGAGCAACACGTACGCGTTTTCGAGCACGGCCTCTTGGCGCTCCATGTCGGTCGCGAAGTAGGGCGCGATGTAACCCTTGTCAAAACGCATACCTTCGACGAGGTCCATGTCCATACCGAACGACTGGCTCTCTTCGACGGTGATGACGCCGTCCTTGCCGACCTTGTCAATGGCGTCGGCGATCATCTGGCCGATCTCGGGGTCGGCGGCGGAGATGGACGCCACTTGGGCAATCTGCTCCTTGGTGTCGGCCGGCTTGGCGAGGTCGTGCAACGACGCCACGGCGGCCTCGACGGCGGCCTCGATGCCCTTCTTCAGCGACATCGGGTTGGCACCCGCGGCCACGTTCTTCAGACCTTCACGGACCATGGCCCACGCCAGGACTGTCGCGGTCGTGGTGCCGTCACCGGCGACGTCGTCGGTCTTCTTCGCGACCTCTTTGACCAACTCGGCGCCGATGCGCTCGAAGGGGTCCTCGAGGTCAATGTCGCGCGCGATCGAGACACCGTCGTTCGTAATCGTGGGGGCTCCCCACTTCTTGTCCAGGACGACGTTGCGTCCCTTGGGCCCCAGCGTGACGCGTACCGCGTCGGCCAGTTTGTTCATCCCGCGCTCTAACGAGCGTCGGGCCTCTTCATCGAAAGCGATCAGTTTCGCCACTGTGAGTCCTCCTAGTGCGAGTTCACCGTTTGGTGCTCCGCAATATTAGCAGTCTCAGCGCGAGAGTGCTAACGAGGCTCAGCCGCCCGCGACCGCCGGGACCAGCGACACCGTTTGACCGGCCTCGAGGACCGTGTCCAGGCCGTCGAGAAACCGCACGTCCTCGTCGGCCACGAAGACGTTCACGAAACGTCGTAGCGCGCCGCGGTCGTCGAGGACGCGCGTCGCGACGCCGGGGTACGCGGCGTCGACGGCCACGATGGCGTCACGCACGGTCAACGCCTCGACCGGTACTTCACCGGCGCCGCCGACGAGTACGCGTAACTGACTGGGGAGACGAACGATGACGCTCACGACGCCGCCACCAATTGGTTCACCCGAAGGGCGTCCTCGGCCGCGGCCAAGGACGGCGAAATCGTCGCGGTCACAGTCGCGGTGTCGGCGATGACGTCGAGCGTCTTGAGCCCGTGACCCGAGATGATCGCCACGATCGACTCATTGGGGTTGATCGTGCCGCGGCGAATCATTTGCCGCAGGGACGCGATCGTCACCCCGCCCGCGGTCTCGGCGAAGACGCCCTCGGTCGAGGCGAGGAGCGAAATGCAGTCCAGACTCTCGTCGTCACTCACCGAACCGATGTCGCCGCCACCCGAGCGAACCTCGTCGAGCACGTAGGGGCCGTC
>JANWIR010000087.1 GCA_025449805.1 Acidimicrobiales bacterium
ACGACGGGCGCTTTAACGTCCTGGGTCACACGCCGCGCGTCGATGGGCCAACGTTGCTGATCAACGGTCATATTGACGTCGTGCCCGTCGACGAACGCACCTGGTCGACCCCCCCATTTTCCCCCTTCGTCAAGGACGGCTGGCTGTACGGGCGTGGCGCGGGCGACATGAAGGGCGGTTTCGCGATGGCGTTCTTGGCCCTTCGCGCGTTGCGCGCGGTTGGCTCGAAGGCCGGCACGACGAACCTGAGCTTTCTTTCGGTTATCGAAGAGGAGTACACGGGAAATGGCACGCTGGCCGCCGTGCGCGCCGGCGTCGAGGCGGACGCGGTGATCCTCCCCGAACCCACCAACCTCGACCTCCTACTTGGGGGAGTTGCCATCACCTGGCTTCGCGTGCAGGTGTACTTCGGGGGTGGCCACGCCGAAAGCGCCGATCGCTTAGCGTCGCCCGCGCAGGTGGTGGCGCGGCTCATCGACGCCTTCGCGGTGTTCGAGGATCGCTACAACGAAGTGCGCCCCGCCCCGTATCACGGAATCGCTCGACCCTTCAACGTCAACGTCGGAGTTCTTCGACTAGGGGAGTGGGCCTCGTCGGTACCCGCGGTGCTCGAACTCGACGTACGCGTTGGACACTTGAGTTCAAAAAGCGACGAGCACGTTCGTGCGGACGTGCACGCACTCGTCGCGGCGACCTTGGTCGACGCTGGCGGTCCCGCGTTCGACGTGACCTTTAATGGGTTTAAGGCGGAGGGCTACTACCTCGACGCGGAACACTCGTTGGTGGGAGCGCTCCAGTTGGCGCATCAGCGGATGCACGGCGTCACGCCCGGCGTCGACGTACTGGGCTCAACGACGGACGCGCGCTACTACGTGAATCAACTCGGCGTGCCGGCGCTGTGCTTCGGGCCAGTCGTGAAGAACATGCACGGATCGAATGAGTGCGTCAACGTCGCCTCCATCGAGCAGGGTGCCTTGACGCTGGCGCGCTTCGTGGCCGCGTACTTTGACAAGGACCGCGCGTGACGTCGGATCTCATCGGTGAGGGCGACCGCCTCGAAGCGATCGCCAGTTTGCTCGAACCGCTCGCGATGCACAACGCGGGTGAGCGCCTGGCTGACCGATTCGTGACGGCGATTGCCCTGGGCGAGTTTGTGCCGGGTCAAAGGCTGCCGCCCGAGCGCGAACTCGCCGCGATGTTAAACGTGAGTCGTGGGGTCGTGCGCGAGGCACTGCAACGTCTCGCGGCGTCGGGCTACGTGTCGGTACGACGCGGGCGCGGGGGCGGCACTTTCATTGAAGCCGACTGGGCGCCCGATACCAACGCCATCGTGCGACGCGTGCTCGTCCCGGAGCGTCATCGACTGACCCAACTGCTCGACCTGCGTTCGCTGGTTGAGTCGATGGTCGCGCGCACCGCCGCGCAACGTCGCGACGCGAGTGACGTCGCGGTGATCGAACGAGCCGTCAGTGCCTACGCGGCCGCCGGCGGCGATCGTCACTCCTCGGGGGTCGCCGATCGCGATCTTCACCTCGCGATCAATCGCGCCACGCATAATCCTCTGCTTGAAACGTTGAGTTACCGCATACGTGCCGAGGTAAGTCTCGGCTTCGGCGCGGAGCCCTACTCACCCCTCTTGCGCACGCGAGCGCTTCAGCAACACCCCGCCCTGGCCGCCGCGGTTATCGCGGGTGACGCCGATCTGGCCGCGGAGCTCGCGGCCGAACACTTCCACCTCTCGGAAAACAACCTGCAGCGTCTGATGGCGTCCGCCGAACAGGGCGACGATTCCGAGAACCCCACCCAGGTCACGACCACTAACTAGGAGAACCCATGCCTCACGTTCACGTCAACGGCGTCAACCTCAACTACCAGCTGGAAGGTGACGGCCCCGAGACCGTCGTGCTCATCAACGGCCTCGCCGACGATCTCACGACCTGGGTGTACCAGGTCGACGCGCTGCTCGCCGCGGGCTATCGCGTGCTGCGCTTCGATAACCGTGGCATCGGTGAGAGCGAGTGTCCCGCGGGTCCCTACACCACCGCGATGTTCGCCGCGGACGCTAAGGCGTTGGTCGATGAACTCGGTCTGCGCAGTTTCCACCTCATGGGTGTGTCGATGGGCGGTATGATTGCCCAGGAGTACGCGCTGGCCTATCCGCACGATCTGTTGTCACTCACGCTCGCGTGTACCTACGCGGCCCCGGGGCCTTTTTGTTCACGAATGTTTTCGCTCTGGGCGGATATGGCGCCGATCATGGGCGTACCGGCGGTGATGCGTGACGTCACCCTGTGGGCTTTTACGCAAGGTTTCTTCGAGCAACGTGAAGAAGAGCTGGTCGAGTTCGAAAGCGCCATGGCCTACATGAAGCAACCCACCCCCGCCTACCTGGCGCAACTGCACTCCATTCGTCACCACGACACCACGGACCGCCTGCGCGAGATTTCGGTGCGCACGTTGGTGCTCGCGGGCGAAGAAGACATCTTGATTCCCGTTCACCTGTCAGAGCGTCTGCACGAACTCGTGCCGGGTTCGGTGTTCAAGACGACCAAGGGAGGTCACGGCTGTATCTGGGAATTCCCGGACGCGTTTAACCAGCAGTTCATTTCATTTCTGCAGAACTCCTAGGAGGATTCTCACATGTCAACTGAAACACAACCGCATCTTGGATCGGGCCAAATCGGTCTGTGGGGGGTGCTGATTCCTGGCCTCGCGCAGGTCGCCCCGGCCTTCAACCTGTTTTTTACGACGGGCGTGATGGCGTCACTGGCCGGTGCTTCGGTGCCGCTGATCTTTCTCATCGCCATGGTGGGAATGCTCGCGACCGCAAGTTCCCTCGCGCAGTTCGCCGGCATCTATCCGAGTTTGGGATCGTTCTTGACGTACATCGCGCGCTCGATCGGCGCGAAAACGGCGACCGCCGTCGGTGTCATCACGATTCTCGGCTACATCATCGCTTTCGGCGGGATCTACATCTTCGTCGGCAGCTACCTCGACGCCAACGTGTTCAGTGGCGTGCATTTCTGGGGTGCCACGCAGATCATC
The DNA here is from genome assembly GCA_025449805.1 of Acidimicrobiales bacterium. GTDB lineage: Bacteria > Actinomycetota > Acidimicrobiia > Acidimicrobiales > RAAP-2 > RAAP-2. The sequence goes on from JANWIR010000087.1 coordinate 3,046, forward strand.
ACGATTCTCTACGGCGTGCTAGTGACGTTGCCGGTGATCGTCGGGTTGAAGTTTGGGGTACGGGTTTCCTACGTGCTCTACATCTTTGAAGCCGTACTGCTCGTGGTGTTGAGCATTGCCTTCCTCGCCCACGGCGGACCACAGGGCGTGTCGGCCAAGCCCTTCGCGTGGCCCGGCGGTTCGAAGAGCACGCTCCTCGCCTTCTCGCTCGCCATCTTGGCCTTTGGGGGCTTCGAGGCCGCGGCCCCGCTGGCTGAAGAGACGCGCGATCCGCGAAAGAATGTGCCCATCGCGGTGCTCGGTACGGTCGTCGTGAGCGGCATCATCTACGTGCTCGGCTCGTGGGCGTTAGTGACCGCCTTTGGACCTGCGCACGTGGGGGCGCTCGCCGCTGACCCCAATCCCTTCCACACCGCGGCGGCCAAGTACGCCTCGGTGTTGGCGCCTCTGATCACGTGGATCTTCCTCACGAGTGTGACGTCGTCCTACGTGGCGGCGAATACCCAGACGGCCCGCGTTATTTTTGGTGGCGGGCGTAGCGGACTCTGGAGTCGCAAACTCTCGAACGTGTCGGCACGTTACGGCACGCCGGCGGTGGCGGCCGTGGCCTTCGTGGCCCCCTCGATTCTGATCGGTGTCGTCTCCACGGCCTTCACGAATCCCGGTACCGCGTCAGGCTTTCTCGGCACCTTCGGGATCTTGGGCGTCATCATCATGTACATCATGGCCAACGTCGCGTTGGTGGTGCACTGGGCTCGCCTTGACGCCGCGCAGCGCGCGAAGAAGGCGTTGACGCAACTCGTCATTCCTATCGTGGGTATCGCGATACTCGCCATCCCCGTGTGGGGTGACCTGCAGCCCGGCCAGGCCGCGCCCTATAAGTACCTGCCGTACCTAACGTTGGGACTCATTGCCGTGGGCGTGGTGTACACCGCGGTACTGGCCGCGCGCCGACCGGACATTATTCGCAACGCCCCCGCGCTCCTCGAAGGCGTCGAAGCGGAGTAAGCCACAAACGTCCGAACGTGAGGGCCCGGCTGCCAACGCGGCCGGGCCCTCAACTTGGCAGCGACAACGCTTTCTTAAAGCGAAAGGCCCCGCCGTGTGAGTACGCGCCGGTCGGAAAGTCGTCGATAGGTTGCCAGCCCGTTTTTACGTAGAACGCCTGAGCCTCGGGTTGGCGATCGCCGGTCTCAAGGTAGATCTCGCGAAAGCCGCGGGCCTGTGCCACGACGAGCGCTTCGTCCATCAACGCCTCGGCGAGTCCTTGACGTCGTAGGTCGGGACGGATCCAGAGGCGCTTGATTTCACCCACGTGCAGTGCGGGGTCACCAATCGGTCGTACGCCCACGCCGCCGGCGAGGTGGGTCGCGACGCGCGCGACGAGAAAGAAGCCGTCGGGCTCGCGCAAGTCGCTCACCATCTCCGCGCGGTCGTCGGCCCCGGGGCCGTAGCGACGCGCGAGTTCATCGACCGCGGCGTGAAAGACGCTTAGTGCGCCGCTCGTGTCGATCGATTCTTGGGTAATGGTCAGCTCCAGCACCGGACCACTCTAGGAGTGCGAATCGGGGCGTTCACTACGATGGAGTGAACTTTGGAGGAGTAGTCGTGTTTCGTCCCGTCAGCGCTGACCTGGATTTCGTGACCATGGAGGCGGCCGAACTGGCCCGCTGGAAGGATCACGACGTCTTCGCGCGCTCCACGGCCCAACGCGCCGGCGCCGAACCCTGGGTCTTTTACGAGGGACCCCCGACCGCTAATGGCAAGCCCGGTCTGCACCACGTGTGGGCGCGGATCTATAAGGACCTCTTTTGCCGCTACCACACGATGCGCGGCAAGTCGGTGTCGCGTCGCGCCGGCTGGGACACGCACGGCCTGCCGGTCGAGGTACAGGTCGAAAAGCAACTCGGCATTTCGGGTAAGCGCGCCATCGTCGAAGAGGTCGGCGTGGCCGAGTTCACGCGCCTGTGCAAACTCTCGGTCCTCGAGCACATCGATGAGTTCGAGAAGCTTACCGAACGCATTGGGTACTGGCTCGATCTTGACGACGCCTACTACACCTTTACCCCGAGTTACGTCGAGTCGGTGTGGTGGCAGTTAAAGCAGATCTTCGATAAGGGTCTGCTCTACGAAGACTTAAAGGTCGTGCCCTACTGTCCGCGCTGCGGCACTGGGCTCTCCAGTCACGAACTCGGCCAGCCCGGGGTCTACACCGACGAAGAGGACGAGTCGGCCTACGTGCGCCTCGCCATTGTCGACCTCGATCACCCCGGCCTGCACGGCGCGACGCACCTCGCGGTGTGGACGACGACGCCGTGGACCTTGTTGTCGAACGTCGCGGTCGCGGTCAACCCCGAGGTGACCTACGCGGTCGTGAACGGCACCCTCGTCGCGCGCGACCTCGTTGACGCGGTCTTCGGTGCCGACGCGGTCGTGAGTGCGACGATGCTCGGCCGCGAACTGCTGGGCGTGCACTACGAGCGACCCTTTACGGACGTTGCCTTCGACGAGGGTGTTGACGCGTGTTACGTCGTGGGCGCTGACTACGTCACGACCGAGGACGGTACGGGCCTGGTGCACCAGTCCCCGGCCTTCGGTGAGATCGACCGTGAGGTCGCGCGCGCGCACGGCCTACCGACGCTCAACCCCGTCGGACCCGACGGCACCTTCACCGCGGCGGTGGCGTGGCTCGAGGGACGCGCGGTGCGCGAGGCGAATACGGCGATTAACGACGAACTGGAGCGCCGGGGACTCTTGCTGCGTCGTATGAACTACGTCCACGCCCTGCCGCACTGCTGGCGCTGCTCGACGGTCTTGATCTACTGGGGTAAGCCCAGTTGGTACATCGCGACCAGTCGCGTGAGTAACCAGATGGTCGAAGAAAACG
>JANWIR010000088.1 GCA_025449805.1 Acidimicrobiales bacterium
ATTTCGTGCGCCGTCTCGACGTCGCCACCCTTGAGGACCACGGCCACGGCGTTCACGCCGCGTCCACTCTGCTGGTGGATGTACGTCTCGACGACCTCGCCGTCGCCGGCTTCGAGACGGTAGACCCGTCCGATCGAGATGTTTTCTTTCAACGTGGTGAGCATCGTTTCAATCTGGCTTTGAAACTGCGCCACGGCGCCTTCACCCTCGGCGGCGACGCGCGCGGCGATCTCGTCGACCAGGGTCACGAACTCCTCGGACTTCGCCACGAAGTCCGTCTCGCACTTCATCTCAACGATGGCGGCCACGTTGCCGTCACGAACCACGGAAACGGCCCCTTCACCGGCTTCGCGCTCCGCGCGCTTGGCCGCGGAGGCCAAACCTTGGACGCGCAACCACTGCGTGGCCGCCTCCATGTCACCGTTCGTTGCCTCGAGCGCCTTTTTGGCGTCCATCATGCCGACGCCCGTTGACTGGCGCAGCGCTTGTACGTCTTTCGCGGTGATAGCCACCTGAAATCTCCTCTTCGTTGCGGGGGTTGCGGTGAATTACGCCGTGGTCGCGGCGACGGGCGTGGCGGCGGCGGCTGCGGCGTTGGCCGCGACCGCAGCCGGCGTCGGTCGGTTCGCGCGGATGTAGCGACCTTCGGTGACGGCGTCGGCGATCAAGCGGCACAGCAGTGCGCCGGCGCGAATCGCGTCGTCGTTACCGGGAATGACGTAGTCAATCAGGTCCGGGTCGCAGTTGGTGTCGACGACGGCCACGACGGGCAGGCCAAGCTTGCGCGCTTCGGTGACCGCGATGTGTTCCTTTTTGGTGTCGATTACGAAGATCGCGTCGGGGACGTGATCGAGGTTTGCGATACCACTGAGGTTGCGGTCCAGTTTTTCGAGTTCACGGCTGTGACGTAGAGCCTCACGCTTGGGCATGTTGGCGAAGTCGCCAGCGCGCTCCATTGCGCGCAGCTCGATGAGCCGCTTGACGCGACCGGCCACGGTCGAGAAGTTGGTCAGCATCCCACCCAACCAGCGCTGGTTAACGAAGGGCATCCCGCAGGCCTGCGCGTAGTCGGCAATAGGGCCTTGGGTCTGCTTCTTCGTACCGACGAAGAGAATCGTGCCGCCACCCGCGACGAGGTCACGCACGTAGGCGTAACTCGACTCGATGCCGGTGAGGGTCTTACGTAAGTCGATCAGGTAGATGCCGTTGCGCTCACCCAGAATGAAACGACGCATTTTGGGGTTCCAACGACGGGTTTGGTGCCCGAAGTGCACACCCGAGTCCAGTAGTTCTTGCAAAGTGACGAGCGCCACGTGTTTTCCTTTCGTTACGGTTACTCACTCCACGGCGCACCGCGAGCGGCGACCGTACGAAACCGTGGAGAGAACTCAATGCCCTCCCGCGGTGAGAGGGCTTGACCATGATACTCGAAAGCTCGATTTAGCCCCGCGGATGGGTCTGGTGGTGGACCTTTTGGAGGCGCGACTTCGAGACGTGGGTATAAATCTGGGTCGTCGTGAGACTTTCGTGACCCAGGAGTTCCTGGACGACGCGCAGGTCCGCCCCGCCTTCCAGCAGGTGCGTCGCGTAGGTATGGCGTAGCGCGTGGGGGTGCACGTGGCCACTCGCCACGCGACGGTCCAAGATGCGCCGCACGTCGCGCGGGCCGAGACGTCGACCTCGACGATTAAGAAAGAGGGCCTCCGACGGCGAGTCACTCGCGACAACGTCCTCGCGGGCGTCGTCGCGCCACGCCTTCACGGCGCGCAGGCCTTTTTGGTGCAGGGGCACGACCCGCTCACGGCGTCCCTTGCCCAGCACCCGCACGAGACCCGTGTCGAAGTCGACGCTCGAAAGGTCGAGACCACACAACTCCGAGACACGAAGTCCGGCGCCGTAGAGCACCTCGCACACCGCTCGGTCGAGGTGGGCCCATTCATCGTCGCCCCAGTCCTCGTCGAGCAGCGAGTCGAGCTGCTCACGCACGACGATTTTGGGCAACGCCGACTTGGGCTGCGGCGTCAAGAGACGCGCGACGGGACTGGTCACCAGATGACCTCGATCCACCAGCCAGGCGAAGTAGCCACGAAGTGAAGCCCGCCGCCGCGCCAGGGACGTCTTGGCGTCACCTCGCACGGTCAGTTCCGTGAAATAGTCACGCACGGCACGGGTAGTGACGGCGGATGGTTGCGCCACGCCCCGTTCCGCCAGAAACGCGACAAAGTGGCGTAAATCGCCGGTGTACGCGCGCAGCGTGGCGTCGGCACGTCGCGCGGCGCGCAGTGATTGGACGTACTCTTCGAAATGCCACGCGGCCTCGAGCCGCGACGAGTTCGGCGTCGCCACGTCACTAAGGCTAGTGAGCTTCGGTAGCGAAGGGTGGGCTCACTATTCTGGTCAGAGACCATAAAGGAGCCACGGTGTCTCGCATTTTGATCGTCGAGGACGACGACCACATCCGCAGCGCGCTTCGCTTGATGTTCGAGGGCGAGGGGTTCGTCGTCGACGACGCCCCCAGTGGTGAGCTCGGCGTCGCCCTCTTCACTCGCATGAACGCCGACGTGGCCATTGTGGACGTCATGTTGCCGGGGATGAGTGGCTTTGAGACCTGCCGCGCCCTACGTGAATCGAGTGACGTTCCTATCGTTATCGTCTCGGCGCGTGACGAGACCGCCGACGTGATCTTGGGACTCGAGTCCGGTGCCGACGACTACGTCACCAAACCCTTCGTGCCCGAAGAGTTACTGGCCCGCGTGCGCGCGCACCTGCGGCGCCGTCCCGACAAAACAACCAACGCCTTCACCTTGGGCTCGCTCCACGTCGTCCCCGACGAAGGCGTGGTTCGTAACAGCGACGGCAGCGAACTGCACCTCACGTCCACCGAGTTTCGTCTTTTGACGGATCTGGCCTCAGTAAACGGCAAGGTCCTCTCTCGTGAGGATCTGCTCGAACGCGTCTGGGGCTACGACTACTTCGGCGACAGCCGACTCGTCGACGTCCATATTCGACGACTGCGAATGAAGATTGAACCAGATCCGGCGAATCCGACGTACCTCGTCACGGTTCGAGGGACTGGCTACAAGCTGGTGCTGTGACGCGTCAGAGGAGCCTTCGCGTCCGGCTCCTCACAACCTTTGGACTCGGCGCGTTCATTCTGTCGAGCCTCTTCGCGTCGCTGACCTACGTCGGCGTGCACCACGTGTTGGTCTCGGACAAGATCAACTCCGATCTCAAACAGAGCTACGTGAACGCCGCGCTTGTTCGATCCACGCTCTACACCGCACCACCGAACTTGCCGAGTCTCCTCAACTCCATCGAGAGCGCGACCGCCTCGAACGTGTTGGTGCAAACGCATCACCAGTGGCTTTCGCGCAGTCACTTCGCTTCGACGAACGACGTGCCCGCTGCACTCCTCGAACTCGTGCGCGCCGGTCACCCCGCGTACCAGACGTTGGTCGTGAACGGTCAAATCGTCTTCGTGGTCGGTGTACCAATCCCCGCCGTCGAAACCCAGTTCTACGAGGTCTTTCACCTCGGCGTGCTCGACCGGACGTTGCGGACGTTGCTCCAACTCCTCGCCGTCGGCGCCCTCTTCACCGCGGCCGTCGGCTTCGCGGGCGGCAACTGGGTGGCGCGTCGGGCGGTTCGCCCACTCGAGAGCGTCTCGCTCGCCGCGGCGTCCATCGCCGAGGGCGAACTCACGACACGTCTCGTCGTGGTGCAAGCCGACCGTGAGGTGCAACAACTCACCCAATCGTTCAACGACATGGTCGAACAACTCGTCAATCGCCTCGAGCGTGACGCCCGTTTCGCGAGCGACGTTAGTCACGAACTACGCTCGCCCCTCACGACGCTGGCGACCGCGGCGGCGGTGTTGCAGAGTCACCAAGATGAACTGTCCGCCTCCGGTCAGGAGAGCCTGAATCTTCTGTTGGCCGACCTCTCGATCTTCCAGTCGCTGGTGGAGGACCTGCTCGAAATGGCCCGAAGTGACGCGGGCGCGGTGCCCCTAGTCATCGAAACTGTCCCGGCCGTCGAACTCGTGCGCCAATGCCTTCGTTCAGCGGCGCGCCGCCACGGGTTGAGTGAACCTGTTGTGGAAGTCGAGCGTGACGTCAGCAATCCCCTGGTCGCCGTCGACCGACGTCGTTTCGAACGCGTTGTCACCAACCTCGTAGATAACGCGCACCGCTACGCCGGGGGCACCACCGCCGTACGGCTGTGTTACGACGAGGGGCAACTCGTCATTGACTTCGACGACGCGGGCGCGGGCGTACCCGACGAAGAACGCGACGCCATCTTCGAACGATTCTTTCGCGGTCGGGCCGCGCACGACCGATCCCTCGCTCGCGGCACGGGTCTCGGACTCGCCCTCGTGCGCGATCACGTGCGCGCCATTGGCGGCCACATTTCTGTGCTGACGAGTCCCGAGGGCGGCGCCCGATTCGAGATTCGCTTGCCAATGGTCGAGGAGGCGTTATGAGGCGGTGGCGTCCAGTACTGGCGCTGGTGATGGCGTCACTCGTGCTCGGTGCTTGCAACTTCATCAGCCCCGACGCCGAACCCCAGGCCGTCAACAAGTCCGTTGTCCCCTTCGGTCTGTTGCACCGCTACATACCCCAGACCAACCACGGACGCGTCTTCTTTATCACGCAGCCGGTGTACCTTCTCGACGCGGGTGGTCACCTCGCGCCGGCCTCACGAATCGTCCCCGAGCCGGTGAAACTCGACGCCGTGTTGCGCGAACTACTCCTCGGACCGTCCAAGATTGAGTCCTTCGCGGGGTACTCGAGTGCCCTGCCCCGAACGCTGGTGCTGGTGTCGGCCACCATCCACGCCAAAGTAGGCATTATCAATCTCGGCACGCGCCTGAGCAGTCTCACCTTGACCCAGCAACTCCAAGCCGAAGGTCAACTGGTCCTCACCGCGACCGCGGCCGGCGCGACGCGAGGCGTCATCATCGAAGTTGCCGAGGTGCGCCAGACCCTTCCGCTGCCGGGTGGGAAGCACGTGCGCTTTCTCACCAGCGCCGAATTCCAGAATCTGCTGTAACGATCTAGCGCGAGAACTGGTGACGCTGGGACGGCGCCGCGCTCCAGAGATGCTCCAGGTCGTAGTACTCGCGGGCGGCCTCTTGAAAGACGTGGACGATGACGTCGCCGTAGTCAAGGGCCACCCACTCAGCGTCGGTGAGGCCTTCAACGCGTAAGGGTTTAACGTCGAGCGCCAACGCCACGCGTCGCTCAATCTCTTCACAGATTGCGCGGACCTGGCGATCGTTGCGGCCCGAGGTCACCACGAGCGCGTCGAAACTATCAACCAACGTCCGCAGATCCAACACGACCGTCTCGCCGGCGAGTTTCTCTTCGGACGCCGCGACGGTCGCCCCGATCAGGGTTCCGACGAACGTGGAGTGCGGCCCCTCGACGGGCTCGCGCTGGGTCACCTCATTACTCAGTGGGTCACCTCGAGCACCGCCAGGGCGGCGGCGAAGGGAAGCGAGAGACAGAGCACCCCCACCACGGCGTAGCGACGACGTTGACGACGACGATCACGACGACTCGCGGCCGCCGGTACCACCGTCAGCCGTGCGGGCTGCGGTTCGGTCAGGTCGAAGACTCGAACTGCCATTCGCCCCCTACTTTAGCCACGCGCCCCTTGGTAGAGAGGAATCACCCCGGCGGGAAGGTAACTGGCGAGGTCGTGCGCGTTCTGGGCGATTGTCCTGATGAAGGTGGACGACAGGTCGACGGGGTCCATCGCAATCTCGTAGGCGCGCCACCCCAGGGGCAGGGTGGTTATTGACCCGGGACGAGGGACGACGCCGACCGTCACCAGGTCGCGCAGCGCGTCAGCCTCGTGCCACGTATCTAATTGGCCGGCCAGATCAGCGCCCACGACGAGGTCGACGGCGTCCACGTCACCTTGGGCCAACAACTCACGCACCGTGTCGATGGTGTAACTCGGACCGTCGCGGCGAATTTCGCGGTCACTGACGCGCACCAGGTCGAGGCCCTCGAAGGCGGCCCGGGCCATCGCCAGGCGAAGCTCCGGCGCACTGACGTTGCTCATCTTCAGGTACGGATCGCCCGCCACCGTCACCTCAATCGCACAAAATCGTCCGGTGCGCGCGGCCGCGCGCAGGGCCGCTACGTGACCGAGGTGGGGTGGATCGAAGGTGCCCCCAAAGAGGCCAAGTCGACGAACGTTCACGCGCTCAGCCTAGGTCGAGACGTCATTGCGGCTCCGAGCCCCTACGCTTAGGAGATGGCAACGCAGAGTGACTGGACGCCACAGTCGTGGCGCGAACACCCGCTATCGCAAAGTCCGCACTGGCCCGACTCCGCCCACCTCCACGCCGTCGAGGCCGAGCTGGCGAAGAAGCCGCCGCTCGTGTTTGCCGGTGAGGCCCGCCGTCTCCAGGCTCAACTCGCGCAGGCGAGCGCCGGCAAGGCCTTTCTCCTCCAGGCCGGTGACTGCGCCGAGAGCTTTCACGAGGCCAGCGCCGACGCCATCCGCGACAAATTAAAAGTCATCTTGCAGATGGCCGTGGCGTTGACCTACGCGGCGGGCGTTCCGGTCATCAAGGTCGGTCGCATCGCGGGACAGTTCGCCAAGCCGCGCAGTGACGACTACGAAGAGCGTCAGGGCATTCGTTTGGAGGCCTTTCGCGGCCACCTGGTGAACTCCGAAGAGTTCAACGCCGACGCTCGTCGGCCCGACCCCGATCGCCTGCTCGCCGCCTACCACCAGAGCGTGTCGACCCTCAACTTGTTGCGCGCCTTCACGACGGGCGGCTTCGCCGCGCTGTCGCGCGTGCACGCCTGGAACCAGGAGTTCGTAGCGAACTCCCTCGAGGGGAAGCGTTACGAGGTCATCGCCGACGAGATTGAACGAGCGCTCGCCTTCATGCGCGCGTGCGGCATCGACCTGCACGACGACCAGGCGCTCCAGGGCGTCGACTTTTTCACCAGTCACGAAGCGCTGATCTTGCCCTACGAACAGGC
>JANWIR010000089.1 GCA_025449805.1 Acidimicrobiales bacterium
GGTAAGGAAGGGGTCGTCGGTTCAATCCCGACAGAGGGCTCGCCAGGCGGCGTAGCTCAGGTGGTTAGAGCACACGGCTCATAATCGTGGTGTCGCGGGTTCGACTCCCGCCGCCGCTACCAGGCAGACTTAGGGTGCAGTACCGAGGAGAGACAGATGGCGAAGAACGAAAAGCGCGTCCAGGTGACCCTGGCCTGCGAGGAGTGCAAGCGACGCAACTACATCACGATGAAGAACAAGGTCAACGACCGTGAACGCATCGAGATGCGCAAGTACTGCCAGTGGGAGCGCAAGCACACCGTGCACAAGGAGACCCGCTAGGAGGGTCCCCGGGCGCGGTGGTAGGATTGAAGACCCTGCGGGCCTGACGCGTCAGACCCCAAAGGGCAGTGGCTCAATTGGTAGAGCACCGGTCTCCAAAACCGGTGGTTGGGGGTTCGAGTCCCTCCTGCCCTGCGCGGCGATCCTTTGGATCGGTAACAACACGAAGTACGAACGAGAGAACCATGAATCGCGAACAAAAGCGCCTAATGCAGCGACAGGGACAGGTGGGTGTCGACGGCACCACCTCCACTCGCCGCACCTCGGTTCAAGACGTCCAACGACGAAAGAGTGAGCGCACCAAGCCGCGCGAGTTCATTAAGCAGATTCGTGACGAACTGCGCCAAGTCGCCTGGCCCACCCGCCCCGAGGTCATCAACTACACGACGATCGTGCTCTTCGTTCTGATTTTTATGACGTTGCTCATCTTTGGTCTGGGCGCCGGATTCTCCAAGTTCGTTACCTTTCTCTTTACCAAGTAGGCAAGCATGAGTGACCTCGAAACCCACGACGACGACGTAGCAACCTCCGACGACGAGATTCTCGACGTCACGATTCTCGAGGACGAGGAGCCCACCGTCGAAAGTGCCTTCGACCGACCCGGTCGCTGGTACATCGTGCACACCTTCGCCGGCCACGAGCAGAAGGTCATCGGCGCGCTGAACAACATCATCAAGAGTCGCGAACTCCAGGACCAGATCTACGAAATCTTCCTGCCCGAAGAGGACGTCACCGAGTTCAAGGGTGGCAAAAAAGTCACCGTCTCCAAGCGCATGTTCCCGAGCTACCTCTTGGTGCGCTGCGAGCCCGACCCCGAGATTTTCTACGTCATTGGCTCGACGCCGGGCGTGACCGGTTTCGTGGGGGCCGAGAAGACGAAGCCCACGGCGCTGACGCGCCGCGAGGTCGATAACATCATTCGTCCCTTCGTCGAGGGCGTGGAGGTGCCGGTCGCCAAGCGTCGCCTGCCCACCCACGAGTTCGACGTCAACGACACCGTGCAGATCAAGACCGGTCCCTTCGCCACCTTCTCGGGCCACGTCGCCGAGATCAACGAGGACCAGCTCAAGGTCAAGGTGTTGGTGGACATCTTTGGTCGTGAGACGCCCGTGGAGCTCGACTTCACGCAGGTCACGAAGCTCTAAGAGAACGTAGAAAAAGGAAACCTCATGGCTAAGAACATCACCGCCGTCGTCAAGATTCAACTCGAAGCGGGCGCGGCCACGCCGGCCCCGCCGGTCGGTACCGCGCTCGGGCCCCACGGCGTGCAGACGATGGAGTTCTGTAAGCAGTACAACGCCGCGACGGAGTCCATGCGCGGCACCGTGATTCCGGTCGAGATCTCGATCTTCGACGACCGCACGTTCACCTTCGTCTTGAAGACGCCCCCGACGCCGGTGCTGTTGCGCCAGGCTGCGGGCATCACCAAGGGCGCCAAGATCGCCGGCCGTGAGACCGTCGCGACGGTCACCATGGACCAGGTCGAGGAGATCGCGAAGACCAAATTGAAGGACCTCAACACCGACGACCTCGAAATGGCGAAGCTCCAAGTGGCGGGCACCGCTCGCTCCATGGGTATTTCGGTCGCGGGCTAGGAGAACAGCACATGAAGCACGGTAAGAAATACTTGAACGCCCTCGCGCAGGTCGACCGCGAAGAGCTCCTCGGGATTAACGAGGCGCTCGACAAGGTCAAGGCGCTCTCGACCGCCAAGTTCGACGAGACCGTCGAGCTCGCGGTACGCCTCGGCGTCGACCCCCGCAAGGCCGAGCAGATCGTGCGCGGCACGCTCTCGCTGCCCGCCGGTACCGGTAAGACCAACCGCGTGGCCGTCTTCGCCGCCGGTGAGGCCGCTCAGGCCGCCCGCGACGCGGGTGCCGACGAGGTAGGCGCCGATGACCTCGTCGCCAAGGTCGCCGGGGGCTTTCTCGACTTCGACGTCGCGATCGCGACCCCGGACCTGATGGGTCAGGTCGGTGGACTTGGTCGCGTGCTCGGACCGCGTGGTCTGATGCCCAACCCCAAGACCGGCACCGTGACCATGGACGTCGCCAAGGCCGTCAGTGAGTTCAAGGGCGGACGCGTGGAGTACCGCACCGACAAGATCGGCAACGTGCAGTTGCGCGTCGGCAAGGTCTCCTTCAGTCGTGAGGACCTGGTGAAGAACGTCCAGGCCGTGCTCGATGAACTGGTGCGCGTCAAGCCCGCCAGTGCCAAGGGCCGTTACCTGATGAGCGTGACCGTCTCGTCCACGATGGGCCCCGGGGTCAAGATCGACCCCACCCGCACGCGTGACGCTGACGAGGTTTTGGCCAGCGCCTAGCTTTTGACGCAGTTTTCGCGGAGCGACTACGATGGTCGCTTCACGCGCAGTACCACGAAGTAAGAAAACGCCGTAGACATCCGGTGCGCGAAAGCGCTTAAGGAGCCACCAGGCTCGCCTGACGAGGGGTTCGAACCAGTTGGTTCGTTCGCTGATGATGTCTCGGCTCGAGTCCGGGAATACCGGCGAAGGAGTCACGATGAGTAAGGTTCGCCCCGCCAAGGTCGCCACGGTTGACGAAGTGAAGGCCAAGGTCGACGAGACCTCGACGGCCGTCGTCACCGAGTACCGCGGCATGACCGTCGCCCAGATTTCCGCGCTGCGCCGCGAACTGCGCACCCTCGGTGCTGACTTCAAGGTCTTTAAGAACACGCTGGTCAAGCGGGCGATTGTCGGCACTCCGTCGGAGTCGATGGGCGAGTTCCTCCAGGGCCCGACCGCCATTGCGTTCGTGAACGGCGACGTGTCGGCCGTCGCGAAGGCCCTGCGCGACTTCGCCAAGGCCACCCCGACCCTCGTCGTTAAGGGCGGCGTCCTCGACGGCAAGACCTTGAGCGTCACCGACCTGACCGCGTTGGCCGACCTGCCGAGCCGCGAGGTCCTCCTCGCGCAGTTCGCCGGCGCGCTCGCGGCGCCGATGCGCACCATGGCCGGTCTCATGAAGGCCGTGCCCCAAAACTTCGCCTACGGCCTCAGCGCCCTGCTCGACACCAAGGGCGGCGCGCCCGCTTCGTCGAGCGCGGACGCGGTGGTCGCCGAGACTCCGGCCGGGGTTGAGGAAGCCGCACCCGCGGCGAGCGACGACGCGACGACCGAGGTCGTCGACGTCGCGGTCGAGGAGGCCCCCGCGGTCGCCGACACCGATCCCTCCGAGACGACCACCGTCGCCTCAGAAGAACCGGCCGAATAACCAACCACGAAGTAAGTACAGAAAGGAAACACCATGGCTGCAACCCTGACCAAGGAACAGATTCTCGACGGGATCGCGGAGTTGAGCGTCATCGAGCTCTCCGAGCTGTTGAAGGCGTTCGAAGAGAAGTTCGGCGTTACCGCCGCCGCGCCCGTCGCGGTCGCGGCCCCGGCCGCGGGCGGCGCGGGTGCCGGTGAGTCGGCTGCCGAGGAGAAGAGCGACTTTGACGTCATTCTCGTCAGCGGCGGTGAGAAGAAGATTCAGGTCATCAAGGAAGTTCGTACCTTGACCAACCTGGGTCTGAAGGAAGCCAAGGACCTCGTCGACGGTGCCCCCAAGCCCGTCCTCGAAAAGGCCTCCAAGGCCGACGCCGACAAGGCCAAGGCTGCCCTCGAGGCCGCCGGCGCCACCGTCGAAATCAAGTAGTTCCCCCTTTTTCCTGGTCCCCGCCGCGTTTCGCGACGGGGACCAGGAATCGGGTCGGTCAATACTTGACCGGGGCCCGGTGATTGCCTAGGGTGAGCGCCATCGATAGTGACGCGCGCGTTTCTCCGTACTTGCGGGGAGCGCCAGTTGCGCATTGCCCGCTGGCTCCGCTAGTGTGGAAAGACCGTGTCCCTGCCCCTGACTTCGTCGTCCCCTGACGCTTGTTTTGTGTTTTCACGCGTATCTCGTTGTAGCCACCCACTTACACGGAGGAATGACCGTTGACGTCTCGGTCCACTAGCCCGGAGCGCTTTAACTTCTCGGCCCTGGGTGAAGCACACCCCCTGCCTAACCTGCTCGAAATTCAGCGCGACAGCTTTGACCTGTTCATGCAACAGGGTCTGCGCGAAGCCTTCGAGGCCATTTCGCCGATTACGGACTTCACCGGGCGCCTGTCGCTTGAGTTGGAGTTCGACCCCGACGACGCGGACCTGAAGAGTCCGCCGAAGTTCACGGTCGAAGAGTGCCGCCAACGCGCCACCACCTACTCCCAGCCAATCTTCGTGCGCGCGCGCTTCTTGAACTCCGAGACCGGTGAGATCAAAGAGCAGACCGTCTTCATGGGCGACTTCCCCATCATGACCGAGCAGGGAACCTTCATCATCAACGGCACCGAGCGTGTCGTCGTGAGTCAGCTCGTGCGTTCACCGGGCGTCTTGTTCCAGCCGGGTAAGGACGAGAAGGTGGCCTTTGAGGGCACCATTCACCCGAGCCGCGGTGAGTGGCTGCAAGTCGACCTCGAAGAGAAGAAGAACAAGTCGGCGAACGCGGGTGCGCGCATCGCGCGTAAGCGTCGCATCTCGATCTTTACGTTGCTGCGCGCCCTCGACACCTCGATGGACGAAGCCTTCTTCATCAAGTTCATTGAGCACTTCGAGTTCCTCGAGGACCAGTTCCACGTGGACTGGAAGAAGGCGCAGCTCGAGATCGCCAAGCACATGGAGAAGTACGGCCTCGACGACACGCCCGAGAATTTCGCGCGCGCCAGCCAAGAGACCGCCTGGCTCGAGATCTACCGCCGTGCCCGTCCGGGTGAAGTGCAGACCGTCGAAGCGGCGCGTCAGTACTTCGAGGGCGCCTTCTTCTCCGAGAAGCGCTACGACCTCAGTCGCGTTGGTCGCTACAAACTCGACCGCAAGTTGGGTAGCGAAGTGGCGAAGAACCTGGAGCTCTTCGGGCCGCTGCTCGAAGGACCCAACGAAGAACTGCACGTACTCAGTAAGGCCGAGGTCCTCGCGACGGCGACCTACCTGTTGAACCTGGCGCGCGACCGCACCGCCAAGGAGACCACGTACCACATCGACGACCAGGACCACTTCGCCAACCGCCGCATCCGCAGCGTCGGTGAACTGATCCAAAACGCCCTGCGCACCGGTCTGTCGCGCATGGAGCGCGTGGTGCGCGAGCGCATGAACACCCAAGACGTCGAGGCCATCGCGCCCCAGACGCTGATCAACATCCGTCCCGTCATGTCGGCGATCAAGGAGTTCTTCGCGACCTCGCAGTTGAGCCAGTTCATGGACCAGAACAACCCGCTGTCGGGTCTGACCCACAAGCGTCGTCTCTCGGCGCTCGGACCGGGTGGTTTGAGCCGTGAGCGCGCCGGGCTCGAGGTTCGTGACGTGCACTCCTCGCACTACGGACGCATGTGCCCGATTGAGACGCCCGAAGGCCCCAACGTGGGTCTGATTGGCTACCTCGCGAGCTACGCGCGCATCAACGGCTACGGCTTCATCGAGACGCCGTACCGCGTCGTGGAGAACGGTCGGGTCACCGGTGAGGTGCGGTACTTCACCGCCGACGAAGAAGAGCGTTTCGTTATCGCCCAGGCCAACACCGAGATCGACGAAAACGGCGCGCTCAAGGGCGACCGTGTGCTCGTGCGTCGTGGACCGGTCGGTACCGGACTACGCGTGGGCTCGTCCAACAAGTCCTCGTCGACGACGAGTGAGATTGACTTCGTCAAGCCCGACGAGGTCGAGTTGATGGACGTCTCCACCAAGCAAGTCATCTCCGTGGCGACCTCGTTGATTCCCTTCGTGGAGCACGACGACGCGCAGCGCGCGTTGATGGGCGCCAACATGCAAAAGCAGGCCGTGCCCCTCGTCATGCCCGAGGCCCCGTTCGTGGGTACCGGTATGGAGGCGCGCGCCGCGATGGACTCCGGTGACGTCTTGATCGCCGAAGGTAACGGCGTCGTCAAGTCAGTGTCGGGTGATCGCATCATCGTCGAGTACGACAAAGACGTCGTGGACCGCTACGGCAAGGCGTTGGGTCGCAAGCAGTACAACCTCAACAAGTTCCGTCGTTCCAACCAGGACACCTCGATCAACCAAAAGCCCCTCGTGAACGGCGGCGAGAACGTGTCGCTCGGCGACCTGCTCGCCGACGGCACCTCGACGAGCAACGGTGAGTTGGCCCTCGGTAAGAACCTCTTGGTTGCCTACATGCCGTGGGAGGGTTACAACTACGAAGACGCCATCATCTTGAACGAGCGTCTCGTTCGTGACGACGTCTTGACCTCGATTCACGTCAAGGAGTACGAGATCGACGCGCGCGACACCAAGCTCGGTGCCGAAGAAATCACCCGCGACATCCCGAACCTGCCCGACGACATTCTGGCCGACCTCGACGACCGCGGCATCGTGCGCATCGGCGCCGAAGTACAGCCTGGCGACATTTTGGTTGGCAAGGTCACGCCCAAGGGTGAGACCGAGCAGTCACCCGAGGAGCGCCTACTGCGCGCCATCTTCGGTGAGAAGGCGCGCGAAGTTCGCGACACCTCCTTGAAGGTTCCCCACGGTGAGTCCGGCAAGGTCATCGACGTCAAGGTCTACAGCCGCGACGAGGACCACGAGATGCAGCCCGGCGTCAACCAGTTGGTGAAGGTCTACGTCGCGCAAAAGCGCAAGATCTCCGAGGGCGACAAGCTCGCCGGACGCCACGGCAACAAGGGTGTTATCTCGAAGATTCTGCCCGAAGAGGACATGCCTTTCATGGCCGACGGTACGCCGGTCGACATCATCCTCTCGCCGCTCGGTGTGCCGAGTCGTATGAACGTGGGCCAGGTGCTCGAAAGTCACCTGGGCTACGCCGCGCGACACGGCTGGGCCGGCATTGAGGTCAACCCCGCGGTCGGTACCTCCGGCCACGACGACCAGCGTGACGCCGCGACGCGTCCGTATCGCAAGACCCGTCCGCGCACGGAGCCGGCCGTCTACGTGGCCACCCCGTCGTTCGACGGTGCGCACTGGGACGAGACCGAGCGCGCGAAGGACAAGCCGACGATTCAACAGACCTTCGAGCGCCTCAACGTCGACGGCGCGAACGGTAAGCGTCTATTGAGTGAGGCCAACGACGGCAAGGTCGTGTTGTACAACGGCCGTACCGGTGAGGCCTACGACAACGCGATCTCGGTCGGCTACGCCTACATCTTGAAGTTGGCCCACATGGTCGACGACAAGATCCACGCCCGCTCGACCGGTCCGTACTCGATGATCACCGCCCAGCCCCTCGGTGGTAAGGCCCAGTTCGGTGGTCAGCGCTTCGGTGAGATGGAAGTGTGGGCCCTCGAGGCCTACGGCGCCGCGTACGCGCTCCAGGAACTCTTGACCGTCAAGTCCGACGACATGAAGGGCCGCGAGCGCGCCTACGAGGCCATCGTCAAGGGCCAGAACCTGCCCGAGCCGGGAATCCCCGAGTCGTTCAAGGTTCTCATCAAAGAAATGCAGTCACTCTGTTTGAACGTCGAGGTGCGCGACAAGGTTGGCGCGCACGTTGACCTAGCCGACACCGAAGAGGACTTCTTCTCGGTCACGCGCGAACTCGGCATCGACATCAGTCGTCCCGAGCGTGGCAGTGACGAAGAGGACGCTCGTCGGGCCGCCGAAAGGAAGTTGTCATGAGCCCCCTCGACGTCAATCAATTCGATGAACTGAGTATTGGCCTCGCCACCGCTCAGAACATCCGCTCGTGGTCCTCGGGCGAAGTCAAGAAGCCCGAGACGATTAACTACCGCACCCTGCGTCCCGAAAAGGACGGCCTGTTCTGCGAGAAGATCTTCGGACCGCAAAAGGCTTGGGAGTGCGCGTGCGGCAAGTACAAGCGGGTGCGTTTTAAGGGCATCGTCTGTGAGCGCTGTGGCGTTGAAGTCACCAGCGACAAGGTTCGTCGTGAGCGCATGGGTCACATCGCGCTCTCGGCCCCGGTCGTGCACATCTGGTACCTGCGCGGTACGCGTTCGTGGCTGGCCTATCTCTTGATGGGCACCGCGCCCAAGGAAGAGCTCAAGGCGAAGCAACTCGAAAAGGTCATCTACTTCGCCGCGCACATGGTCACCTTCGTTGACGTCGACAAGCGTCACGCCGACCTGGCCGACCTGCGCGCCGCGCTGGTCGAAGAGCAGCTCGAGATCGCCGAGCGTGAAGCTAAGGCGCTCGAGAACAAGTTGAAGGACATTGAAGCCCGCGCCGCCAAGCTCGAGGGCGAGGGCGCCAAGGAGTCCGAACTGCGCGCGCTGCAACGCGGCACCGAAAAGGAGCTCGAGAGCGTGCGTTCGCGTTTCGCCGAAGAGCGCGAACTGGCCAAGCAGGCCTTCGACACCTTCGAGGGGCTGCACTCGCGTCAGATCATCGAGGACGAAGTGCTCTATCGCGAGATGGAGTTCCGCTACGGCGACTACTTCGAAGGTGGCATGGGCGCCGACGCCATTTTGCGCCTCATCGACCGCATGGACCTCGACCAAGAGGAAAAGGTCATGCGCGAGATGATCGACGCGAAGGACGGCCGCAAGCCGCTCAGCGCGCAACGTCACGCCAAGTTCTTGAAGCGTCTCGCCATCGTGCAGTCCTTCAACCGTCGTGACGAGCACGGTCACCGCCTCAACGACCCGCGCGCCATGATTCTCGAAGCCGTGCCCGTCATCCCGCCGGACCTTCGCCCCATGGTGCAGCTCGACGGTGGCCGCTTCGCGACCTCGGACTTGAACGACCTCTACCGTCGCGTGATTAACCGCAACAACCGACTCAAGCGACTGCTCGATCTCGGCGCGCCGGACATCATCGTCAACAACGAAAAGCGCATGCTCCAAGAGGCCGTTGACGCGCTGTTTGACAACGGCCGACGCGGACGCCCCGTGGCCGGTCAGTCGGGCCGCCCGTTGAAGAGTCTCTCGGACATGTTGAAGGGTAAGCAGGGTCGCTTCCGTCAGAACCTGCTCGGTAAGCGCGTCGACTACTCGGGCCGTTCGGTCATCGTGGTCGGTCCCCAGCTCAAGTTGCACCAGTGTGGTCTGCCCAAGATGATGGCCCTCGAGCTCTTCAAGCCCTTCGTCATGAAGCGCCTGATTGAGACCCAGGTCGCCCAGAACATCAAGAGCGCCAAGCGCATGGTCGAGCGTCGCAAGACCGTGGTGTGGGACGTCCTCGAAGAGGTCATCCGCGAGCACCCCGTGTTGCTCAACCGCGCTCCGACCTTGCACCGTTTGGGTATCCAGGCCTTCGAGCCGGTACTCGTCGACGGTAAGGCCATTCAGATTCACCCCCTCGTCTGCAAGGCCTTTAACGCGGACTTCGACGGTGACCAGATGGCCGTGCACGTGCCGCTGTCGGCGGAAGCCCAGGCCGAGGCGCGCATTTTGATGCTCTCGACCAACAACATCTTCACGCCCGCGACCGGTCGTCCGATTACCGAGCCCGCCCAGGACATGGTCTTTGGCGCGTACTACTTGACGTTGCCGGCCGACGAAGAGGTCGAGAACCCCAAGGTCTTCCGTCACGTTTACGAGATTGAGAACGCGCTGAACGACCGTCGGGTCGGTCTGCGCACGCCCATTGAGATCCGCCCCCTCGAGGGCAGCTCGCTCGACGCGCGTCTTGACGCCGCCGGCGTGGAGGTCAAGGGCGTGGGACGAAGCGTCATCACGACGCCGGGCCGCGTGTTCTTCAACGAGGCGTTGCCCTTTGGCTTTCGCTACGTGAACGAGTTGATCGGTAAGAACGCGACGCCCATTGGCGTGATCGT
Source organism: Acidimicrobiales bacterium (assembly GCA_025449805.1). Taxonomy (GTDB): domain Bacteria; phylum Actinomycetota; class Acidimicrobiia; order Acidimicrobiales; family RAAP-2; genus RAAP-2. Next base: position 10,062 of record JANWIR010000089.1, read on the forward strand.
CGAAGAGATCTCGGGTAGCTACGGGCGCCAAGAGGTCGCCGAATCGCTCGACGCGATTAAGTCGCTGGGCTTTCGCTACGCGACGAAGTCGGGTCTCACGATCTCCATCGATGACGTCGTCACGACGTCGGAGAAGGCCGCGATCTTGAACAAGTACGAGGAACAGGCCGCCAAGGTCGAGACCAACTACCGCCGCGGTGTCATCGTCGACGACGA
>JANWIR010000090.1 GCA_025449805.1 Acidimicrobiales bacterium
CCGCTTTCACGTCAAAGACCAGGTTGTACGTCGTGGCGACCTGGGTCAGGTAGCCCCCCGTCGTGTGAAAAATTCCCTTGGGCTTGGCGGTAGTGCCCGAGGTGTACATGATGAACATCTTGTGTTCGGAGGGAAATGATTCGCACGCGTGGGTGTCGGGCTGACGTTCGACCACGTCGTGCCACCAGTGATCGCGTCCGTCGACCCACTTAACCTCACCACCCGTACGACGCACCACGAGCACGGCCTTGACGTTGGGGCACGACTCGAGGGCCTCGTCGACTGCCGGCTTTAAGGGGCTCGGGGCACCGCGACGAAAGGCGCCGTCGGCCGTCACCACGTACTGGCAGTCCGAGTCGAGGATGCGACTCGACAGCGCGTCGGCCGAGAAACCGCCAAAGACGACCGAGTGCATCGCGCCGAGGCGAACGATGGCGAGCATCGTAATGACAGCCTCGGGAATCATGGGCATGTACACCGCGACGCGGTCGCCCGACTTCACGCCGAGTTCGCTCAGTGCGTTGGCTGCCTGCGCGACGAGGCGCTGCAACTGCGCGTAGGTAATGGTGCGTGACTCCCCTGGGGCGTCGCCCACCCAGTGGTAGGCGACGCGATCGCCGCGACCAGCCTCGACGTGACGATCAACACAGTTGTACGAGGCGTTGAGTGTGCCGTCGGAGAACCACTGCGCGAACGGCAGGTCCCATTCGAGGGTCTTGGTCGGACTCTTCGTCCACGTGAGCCGATCGGCCTGTTGGCGCCACCAGCCAACGGGATCGCTTTCGGCCTCGTCGTACATTGAGGCCTGCGCGTTGGCCTGCGCCGTAAATCGCGCGTCGGGCGCGAAGGCCCTTTCTTCATTGAGCCATGCTTCGAGTCGAGCTTCGGTCATTCGTAGTCCCCCACTGTTCTTCGCGTCGTGGACGCCCCACTGTGTCGCGTGGCGACACAAATCTGACAGTACCGCGAGCGCCCTTTAAAATGCCAACAGCGCCCGAACCTTTCGGCCGGGCGCTGTTGGCGGTTGGGTCCGGTGGCAAGCCACCAGTGACCACTACGTTAGCCGCGCGGGCCGGTCGGCAAAACCATCTTGCCGTGCGTTTCGTTAATCACCCCCGCGGCCGAGGCGTACCACGCCGCCACGGCGGTCGCGAGACCAACCCATCCACCGGCGTGCACCATGCTGGTGTGTCCCGCCCCCCAGTTGCCGATGGTGAGCAAAAGGAACGTAATCGACAGCAGCACGAAAACCGTCAAGACGGCCATGCTCACGCGCGACGCGGCGATCGTCATGTACAGGGTGAAAATTGTCCACCCCAAGAGGAAGATCGCGACGGTGTCGGTGCCTGCCCCCAAGTTGAACTTCACCAGTGCGTAAAACGACAACCAAAAAGCGCCGTACGACGAGAACGCCAGGGCGGCAAAGGTGTTCTTGCGCACGAATTCCCACATGCCCGCGAGGAGCTGGGCTAGACCACCGTAAAACATGGCCAGGGCCAGCGCCGCGGCCACTCCGCCGCCGTGCCAGATATTGGCGTTCGCGCTACTTAGGCAGAACGTCGTCATTGCGAAACCGGCAAGACCCAAGGGTCCGGGATCCGCGACTCTCTGTTCGGTCATTTGATTCCCCCAATACGTCGAGTGTTTCGAGGCACCGCGATGGTGCCTCAAGGCAGATTTAACACCTACGAAACATTCGAATGGTGGATACGCGCCGGCCAGATTGCCTGGTGGGGACTATTAGGGCCTTACTCGCGGGTAAGTAGGATTGGGGGGTCAGCCTCAACGCACGGGTGGGCGTTTGTTACTCGTGCGACGCGTCGAGCGCACGACGAAACGACCGAACGAAATCTTCAACGTCATTCGGCGTCGCCCCGTCAAGTATTCGACGTACGAGGGCCGAACCGACGATGACGCCGTCGCTGTACGACGCCGCACGCTGCGCCTGTTCGGGCGTGGACACGCCAATGCCCACGTAGACCGGCACGTCACTGACCGCGCGAATGGCCGCGGCCACGCTGGCGCCGTCGCCCTCCTCGCTCGTCGTCCCGGTCACTGCCATACGACCTTGGGCGTAACAAAAGCCCTGCGTGCGTTGTGCGACCATCGCGACGCGCTCGTTCGGGGTTGAAGGTGCCACGAGATAAATCGTCGCGAGGTCGTGCGGCGCACAGGCGCTCGACCACTCACTGGACTCTTCCGGTGGTAAATCGGGCACGATGGCGCCGCGGACGTTGACCTGCGCGAGCATTGCGGCACTACGTTCGAGTCCCCCGTGTAAGAGGACGTTGTAGTACGTCATCACTACCAGCGGCACCCCAACGTCGACCGAGGCCAACTCACCGACAACGCTCGCGAGCGTCGTACCGCGATCCAGCGAGCGTTTCGCGGCCTCTTGGATGACCACGCCGTCCATCATGGGATCAGAGAACGGCAGCCCGATCTCAATCGCGTCGGCGCCGGCGTTCGCGGCGGCCTCGACGTGACGGAGCCACTCGTTGGACGTGCCAGCCATGAAGTACGGGACGAAGGCTCGACGCCCTCGATGGCGAACCGCACGCAGGGTGACTTCGAGGCCAGTCACGACGCTCCCCGAAGTATTTCGCGTACTTGGGCGACGTCCTTGTCCCCGCGGCCCGAGAGATTGAGCAAGACGCTGGTACCTGGGGCGAGGGTGGTACCCGCTTCACGGATGAGCCACGCGACGGCGTGGGCCGTTTCGAGGGCGGGCACGATACCCTCGAGTTCGCTAAGAAGCTGGAGGGCCGGAATGACCTCGTCGTCGCCAATCGCTTCGTACTGCGCACGATGGGCTTTCGCCAGGTACGCGTGTTCGGGTCCGATACCGGGGTAGTCGAGACCCGCCGAAACGGAGTGGGCCTCTTCAATCTGACCGAACTCATCTTGGATGAGCATCGAGCGCATTCCGTGCAAGACGCCGGGCGAACCCGTCGCGATCGCCGCGCCGCCGGCTGCTTCGACCCCCACGAGGCGCGCGTCCGTGTTCGCGAATCCGGCGAAAATGCCCGCCGCGTTCGATCCACCTCCCACGCACGCAACGACGACGTCGGGCGTGCCGACGCCCATTTCAGTGAGTTGGCGCGACGCTTCGCGGCCGATGATGCTTTGAAACTCTCGCACGATCCACGGGAACGGATGCGGCCCCATAACCGAGCCCAAGCAGTAATGGGTGTCTTTCACGCACGTCACCCATTCACGCATCGCCTCGTTGACCGCGTCTTTGAGGGTCTTCGAGCCCGACGTGACGGGCACGACGGTGGCGCCCAGCAGCTCCATACGAAAGACGTTGAGGGCCTGGCGTTGGGTGTCCAGTTCGCCCATGTAGACGGTGCACGAAAGGCCGAGGCGCGCGGCGGCCGTCGCCGTGGCGACACCGTGTTGCCCAGCGCCGGTTTCGGCAATCACGCGGGGCTTGCCCATGCGCTTCGTGAGCAAGGTCTGTCCGACGACGTTATTGATCTTGTGCGAACCGGTGTGTGCCAGGTCCTCGCGCTTGGCGTAAATCCGAAGTCCCAGGTGTCGCGAAAGTCGGGACAGTTCCGTCACGGGTGTCGGGCGCCCCCCAAAGGTGTGCAGAACGTCGTAGAACTCTTGGACAAACGCGTCGTCATTCCAGGCGTCATTGAAGGCCACCTCGAGTTCGAGGCACGCGGTCATTAATGCTTCGGGGACAAAGCGCCCGCCGAAGTCGCCAAAGCGACCCGACGCGTCAGGTTTGTCCATAAACACTTCCGGAGCGTTCACGACAAGCTCTCTTTCTGATTGAGCGCGCGGCGCGCGTTGGCAACGAAGTTACCCACTCGAACGACGTCTTTGACCCCCGGCGCTGACTCGACGCCACTGGCCACGTCGACACCCCAAGGGCTCCACTCACGGATTACCGCTGCGACGTTCCCCGGGGTCAATCCACCTGCCGCAATCCACGGGACGCGAAACGCTCGTTCGTGCAGTGGCGTCCACGCGTGCGTCTCGCCAGACCCGGCCCGCGGACCGTCGATGAGCACCGCGTCAACGCGTACGTCATCGAAGGCTATGAACTCGTCGCTAGTGATCGAGAGCGCCTTGATGACGGCGTGACCCCGCTCACGCAAGGCGGTGAGTAAGTCGTCACTCAGGTGGTCGTGGAGTTGCACCGCGTCAACGTCGACCCGGGTCAAAATGTCTAGAATCTCCTGGTCAGAACGGTCACGAAAGACGGCGACGCGCACGAGATCACGACCGGTGCGTTCACTTATGGTCACGGCGACTTCGACGCTGACGCGACGAGGCACGTCGGCAAAATTCAATCCCAGCGCGTTCGCTCCCGCACGAACGACCTCGCGCGCGTCATCGAGACTCGTGACACCGCAGATTTTGATGAGCGAGGACTGGATTTGCAGCGTCGTCACGACGACGGCCTTACGGCGCGAAAAGCGCGGACTGTCGACGCAGGATCGGGTGAGGTCACAAAGGCCTCGCCCACCAAAACGGCGTCAAATCCAGCGTCGGCAGCGTGTTGCACGTCGTCGACACTGCGCAGTGCGGACTCGCACACGCACAGCACTTCCGGGTGTCGCACGAGCTCCACGACCGTCGCGGCGTGTCGCGGGTTGACCTCAAAACTCGAGAGGTTTCGCTGGTTGACACCGATTAACGTCGCCCCAACGTCCAGTGCGCGACGGGCCTCGTCGTGGTCGTGGACCTCGACGAGCACGTCAAGGCCCACGAGACGCGCGACCTCGCTGAGCGCCACGAGCTCGTGATCCTTAAGCGCCGTCACGATCAGCAACACCGCGCTAGCCCCCGCGTCACGAGCGTCGAGTACGTCGTTCTCACTCACCGTGAAATCCTTGCGGAGCAGGGGAAGATTGACGTGGTTCGCCACGCGGCTGAGGTCGTCGAGTGAACCGGCGAAGAACTCGGTATCGGTCAAGACCGAGACCGCGCTGGCCCCCGAACTCTCGTAGAGCGTCGCCATCGCCAACACGTCAAGGTCGGCGTTCAGCCAACCCTTCGACGGCGAACGGCGCTTGAGCTCCGCGATGACCGTGAGCGGATCACCCGGATTCCTCGCAAGCGCACCACGGAACGAAGGTCGCGACCCGACGCTTTCGTCGAGGCGATCGCGCCACGGGCGCTCGTCATTCGCTGCCCGGTGCCGGTGCCAGGCCAGAATGTCATCGAGGTAGGTGCTCGCCACTTAGCAATCGTACTCGGGGGTCTAAATTCTGCTCCCGACTATCGTGTCGCTATGTCGTCACCGACCCCCCTCGTCGACGGGACTGCGTTCGCGCGTGACGTCCTCACGCCACTGGTGCGCGGCACGAATCTCGAACGCAGCGAGGCTCGTGACGCTTTGGCCGCTATCTTGACCGGCCAGGTCGCCGACGTTCACGTCGCGAGTTTCTTAACGGCCCTCACGAGCAAGGGCGAGACCGCTGATGAGATGACGGGTTTCGTCGACGCCATGGTCGACGCCGCGCACACGTTTCGCGTCGATCCACGGGCGATGGACATCGTTGGCACGGGGGGTGACCAACTGCACACCGTCAATATTTCGACGATGGCGAGCTTTGTGGTGGCGGGATGTGGCGTCAAGGTGGCCAAGCACGGGAATCGAGCTGCCTCGTCGTCCGTCGGCTCGGCCGACGTGCTCGAGGGACTTGGCGTGCGTCTCGACCTCTCAGTGGAGGACGTCCAGCGATGTGTCGAAGAGGCGGGAATCGGCTTTTGCTTCGCGCCCACGTTCAATCCGGCACTCGCGCACCTCGGTCCGATTCGCCGGGCGTTGGGATTTCGCACAATCTTCAACGTGCTCGGACCGTTGGCCAACCCCGCACTGGTGACCCGCACACTCGTGGGCGTCGCCCAATCCCACCTGCTTGAACCGATGGCCAACGTTTTGCAGGCTCGAGGTATTGATTTCGGCATTCTCGTCCACGCTCACGACGGCCTCGACGAACTTTCACTCGGCTCTCCATCGCGTCTCATCGTCGTCCAGGGTGAGAATCGTCACGAGGAGACGCTGGATGCTGGTGGCGAACTCGGCCTGGTTCACGACGTCACCAGCATTCGCGGGGGCGACGTGGCCCACAACGTTGAGGTGGTACACCAGTTCCTCGACGGCACCCGGGGACCCGTCTTTGACGTGGTGTGCGCGAACGCAAGCCTCGCCCTACGCGCGGCGGGTGTCGCCACCACCTTGACCGAGGGTTTTGCCTTAGCGCTCGACAGCGTCATGAGCGGTCGAGCGCGTAACGCGCTCGACGGTCTTGTCGCCGTGTCGAACGCCTAAAGAACCCGCAACTCGCGCCGGTACCGTCGAGCGTTTTCGACGTAGAGTGCGGCGCCGTGCGCGATCGACGCGCGGTCACTAGCTCCAGCCTTGATAACGGCCGGGACACCAACCGCGAGCGCGTCTTCGGGGACGTCGGTGCGATTGCGCACGACTGCGCCGGCGGCGACGGTCGCCCCGGTGTGGACGTGGGCGTGATGCAGTACGACCGAACCGCTTCCCACGAGTGCGCCATCGTGAATCGTGCAACCTTCGAGGTGGGCGATATGGCCAATCACGCAGTCGTTGCCGACGACAGTCGGGAACTCGGCAACGGCGTGAACCACGGCACCGTCTTGAATAGAGGTTCGCTCGCCGACGATGATGGTTCCGTAATCACCGCGCAACACGGCACCCGGCCACACGGAGGACTCCGCGCCCACGCGAACGTCGCCGATGACGACGGCGTCGGGATGGATAAAGGCGGTTGGATCAATCGTGGGGACTCGCTCACCGAGGGCGTAGATGGGCATGGGTTCTCCTAATGACTCAGCCACGAAACTAACTGATAGATGCGCCAGATGACGTAGATGACGGTGGCCACGATAAAGAAGCGCCACGTCCAAGGAATGGGTTCGCGTTGACTAGCCGTGACACTGTCGCCGCAGACCTCGCAGACGTCGCCGTCGACCGGCCGGTCACACTGCTCACACCAGGCCACTACTCGACGCGCACTCGGACACGAATGGGGGTCGAACCGAGGTCGAATCGCTCACGGAGCGAACGCTCCACGTAACGCAAGTAGGTGGCGTCGAGACGCCCCGAAATGAAGAGCGTGAACGTGGGTGGCTCGGTGGCGCCTTGTACGGCGTAGCGAATCTTGCCGGCCGGGGCGGGGTGCTTGAGTTGAAGGTCACGAATGGCTCGATTCAAAACGCCCGTCGGCACGCGCTTGGCGTAGTCGTCCGCCATATCGCTCAGGGCGGGCCAGATTTTGTGCACGCCTTTACCCGAAAGAGCAGTCGTCTTCAACACGGGCGCGTCGCCGAGAAACGCCAATCGCTCCCCCACGGTCGCCAGGGTGTGGTCACGCTCTTCGGTGGGTACGAGTTCCCACTTATTCAATACCACGACCGCCGGGCAACCGGCGGCCGAAATTCGCTCGGCCAGCCGTTGATCTTGTCCGGTGGCACCGACGGTGGCGTCAATCACGAGCACCGCAATGTCGGCGCGGTCGAGCGCGTCCAGGCTGCGTAACACCGCGTAGGTTTCGAGCCCCGCTTCGGTCTTGGCTCGCCGACGCATGCCCGCAGTATCGATGAAGCGAATCTTTCCATTGGGCGTCTCGACCACGGTATCGATGGCGTCGCGTGTGGTGCCCGGCATATCGTGCACGACCGAGCGTTCTTCGCCGATGAGAGCGTTAAACAACGTGGACTTGCCGACGTTGGGACGTCCGACCAGTGCCACGCGCAACGAGTTGTCGTCGTCGTCAGGCACGTCACCGTCGAGCTCGCTTGGCGTCGGCGTAAGCGCGAGGTCGTCGACCACTCGATCGAGTAGATCGCCGGCACCTCGACCGTGCAAAGCACTAATCATCACGGGATCACCGGCACCCAGGCTCAAGAACTCCCAACTCTGCGCTTCGTGGCGTTCGTCATCGACCTTGTTCACGATCAAGATGACGGGACGTTTGCTGCGCAACGCCCAGCGTGCCGCGTGAACGTCCTCGTCCATCACGCCAGTCGCCCCGTCAACGACCAGCAAGACCAGATCGGCGCTACGCAACGCTGCTTCGGCTTGGCCCGAGACCTTGTCCTCGAGTTCGTCACCGGCCTGGAGCCATCCTCCGGTGTCGACGACGTCAAAGGTAACGCCGCGCCACTCCACCTCCACGGCCTTGCGATCGCGCGTCACGCCGCGCTGTTCCTCGACGACGGCGACGCGGCGCCCGGCCAGGCGATTGACCAGCGATGATTTGCCGACGTTGGGACGTCCGACGACCACGACTTGGGGATTACTCACGAAAAACTCATTTCTTGACGTTGAGCTTCGCGCAGTACACGTCGCAGGTCGTAGTCCGTCGTGGGAACCGTGACGATTGCTCGAGGTAGGTCATCCAACGTTAAACCGTCGAGGAATCGGTTCTCGGAGAGGCAGACGTCGGGTACGAGGCAAATCGTGTCGTCGCCTTCTTCACGCAATGCCTCGGCGAGGTCCGTACCCGTCAGCAGTCCCGCAACCTTGATATTGCCACCGAAGTACTTATTGCGAACCGGTCGTACGCGCACGGCGTCGAAGCCGTGCTCGTCGAGCAGGGCACGCAAGAGTGGGGCGGCGTACTCACCCGTGAAGATCGCGACCTCGCTGCCGAGCGTCATCGTCATGCTACCCCCGCGGGGTGCGCGGTAGTCGAGCGCCGGTGCGCCGTCGACCGACTGGAAGAATCCCGTACCCAATTTCGCCATCGGAATCTCTTCAGCGAAACTTTCACGAAAGGCGGCGACCATGCCGATACCGTTCTCGGCCTCGTCAATACTGTCGTAGTGCGTAACGTCGGGCGGGGTGAGTCCGGCCACGAGATAGAACTCGTCCGAGACGTAACAAAGGCCCCGCCCCAACAGCTCCCGGGCGAGCGCGTTGTACTTTTCGACCACGGCGACGACTGACGCCGCCTCGTCAGGACGATGGGGTCGCATCGTGGCCTCGGCGGAAAAGTCGCTCACGCCCACCGGCACAATCGCGAGACTTTTAAGTTCGGGGTAGAGCGTCAAAGCGTCGAGCAAGGTGGCTTCGAGTTCGTCCCCGTCGTTTACCTCCGGACAGACAACCACCTGGCCGTGCACGTCGACGCCGGCGCGCAAGAGCTCCTCGAGCCATCGCAAGCTCGTGGCGCCGCGAGGATTGCGCAGCATCTCGGCGCGAAGTTCGGGATTGGTCGTGTGGATGGAGACGTACAGCGGCGAGAGCTTCTCGTCGAGCACGCGTTCGAGGTCAAACTCGGTGAACCGGGTCAGGGTCGTGTAGTTGCCGTAGAGGAACGAGAGTCGAAAGTCGTCATCTTTCACGTACAGCGAACGACGCATACCTTTTGGTAGTTGGTAGATAAAGCAGAAGGAACAGTGGTTGTCGCACGTGCGAATCCGGTCAAAGACCGCGGAATCGATACTGATGCCGAGGGGCTCACCCTCGGACTTCGAAATCGAAACCTTGCGCTGAAGAGCCTCGTTCTCACGTTGTATGAGGAGAGTGACCGACGCCCCGTCGATCAACTGCTGGTACTCAATGATGTCGGTGGGCGCGACGTCGTTGACGCTCAGTAGTTCATCGCCGACGGCGAGGTCAACCCGAGAAGCCGGCGAATTGGGCGAAATTGCGGCGACGCGGGCTCCAGACACCCGCCCAGCCTACGGGCCAAAGGGAATCGCGCTCACTAAAGTGGATAGGTGGCCGTTACCCGGGTTGTTTTAGCCGCGCCCCGCGGATTCTGCGCCGGGGTCGAAAAGGCGATCAAGGCGCTCGACTGGATGACGCGAATCTTCGAGCCACCGGTGTACTGCTACCACGAAATCGTCCATAACCAGTACGTCGTGGACCACTTTCGTTCGCTCGGGGTCATTTTCGTCGACGACGTGCACGACGTGCCCCTCGGGGCACCGGTGATGCTGAGCGCCCACGGTTCGGCGCCTGACGTCATCGCTCAGGCGCGTCAACTCGGCGGGGCCGTGATTGACGCCGTCTGCCCCTTGGTCACCAAGGTCCATCACGAAATGAAGGTACGGGCCAATAAGGGCTACACCGTTTTGTACGTCGGCCACGAAGGGCATGAGGAGGCCATTGGCACGATGGCCGTTTCCCCCGGCGCGTCGCACCTCATCGAGACCCGCGACGACGTCGACGCCTTGCGCGGTCACGAAGGTCCCTTCGCCCTGCTCAGTCAGACCACCTTGAGTTTCGACGAGTGGGAGGACCTGCGCGACTACGCCACGCATGCCTTCCCCGACATCTGGATGCCCAACCGTAGCGATCTGTGCTTCGCGACGACGAACCGTCAGGCGGCCCTGCGCGCCATCGCCAATGACGCCGACGCCGTGGTCGTCATTGGCTCCGCGAACTCTTCGAACACGGTTGCCTTGACCAAGGTGGCCGAAGGTGCCGGCGCCCGTCGGGTTCTACGGGTCAACGGGGCGGCGGAGCTGCCGAGTGACCTCGACGGCGTGGTTGCGGTTACGGCGGGCGCTTCGGCGCCCGAGTCGATCGTCAATGAGGTGCTGGCCGCGCTCGATCCCGTGGAGGGAATCGACGTACGCTCCGTGACCGTTGAGGATGAGTACTTCCCGCCACCCCCGGAACTGCGTGAACTACTGCGCGCCCTCGCCGCGGTGGTCGATTTCGCGCTAGTGAGCCCGGTAGCGTCGAACTTCGACGCGCAGGGCGACCGCGACTTCACTGCCGCACAGGTTCTTTCCCCTTTATCTTCCTAACGTCGCGGCCCCAAAAGGCTAGAATTACCCGGTGACTTCGTTCCCGAGCATGGACGTGTCCACGCGCGAGCAGTGGATGGTAATCGTCGACGAAACGATTGCGGCGCAGCCTCGGGTGGCGCGCCAACTGCTCGACATGATTCGTGGTCTAAGCGCCATTACCGATGGCTTTTCGGTCGATCAAATGCAGCACGCCCTCCAAACCGCCACGCGGGCCGAACGCGACGGCGCGGACGAAGAGGTCATCGTCGCTTCACTCCTGCACGACGTTGGCAAATTGATCTCGGTGCCCAATCACCCCAAAATCGCCGCGGAGATTCTCCGCCCCTACGTGCGACCCGAGGTCTACGCCATGGTGGCCCACCACCAAGACTTTCAGGGCCGTTACTACTACGAGCACCTGGGAATGGACCCCAATCTGCGTGAGCAGCACCGTGGTCAACCGTGGTACGAACTCGCCGAGCGATTCGCCGACGACTACGACCAAAAGGCCTTCGATCCGGACTTCCCGAGCGAATCTCTCGAGCATTTTGAACCAATGGTGACGCGGGTTTTCGCGCGAGCCAAGTCCCTTTAAGGAGTCTGATGTCCAAGGTCGATCTCGAAAAGCGCCGCCTGACCCGTCTGCGGGGTTACGCCATTGATCAAGCGCGCGAGCGCTTTGACGCCGACTACCCGGGCTACCAACCCGAAGAGATCGTGGTGTCAATCTGTGCCTACGAAGAAGAGGGCAACATCGGCGACGTCTTGGCAAAGCTTCCCGAGAGTATCGACGGCCGCCCGTACACTACTTTCGTCATGGTCGACGGTGGTGACGACAACACGGCCACCATTGCGCGCACCTTCGACAACGTGCACGTGATGGAGTTCCCGGTCAATTTGGGCCACGGCGTTGCCCTGCAGGTGACGTACCGCTACTGCATTGAAAAGAACGTTCGCTACGTGGTCACCCTGGACGCCGACGGCCAAAATGATCCCGGTGAGATTCCCCAGGTACTTGCCCCGCTACTGGCAGACGAAGCCGACTTCGTAGTCGCGAGTCGTGTCCTTGGCGTGGACAAGACGTCGGACGTCGTGCGCAAGAGCGGTGTACGGTTCTTCTCCTTTGTGATGAATCGTATGACCGGCGCCAACCTGACCGATACCTCGACGGGTTACCGCGCCCTACGCGTGGCGATGCTGGCCGACGTGATTGACCGCCTCCAGCAAGAGCAGTACCAGACGGCCGAGTTGCTAATCACCTGCTTGAAGCGTGGATGGCGCGCCGGTGAAGTACCAACGATCTGGTACCCGAGGGCGTCGGGCACGACCAAGAAGGGCAAGAACTGGCTCTTCGGTTTCCGTTACGCCCGCGTCGTCTTTGGTACCTGGTGGCGCGAGCGCTAATTACCGCGACAGCGCCTCGTGGTACACGGATTCCAGAGCGGCGCGCAGTTCTTCTGACTTTGCCTGGAGCTGCGAGCGACTGACGCGCCCTGTCGTCTCTGGTGGTGCGATTGGCGTACCAATGACGACGTGCACTTTCGCGAAACGCGGCAACTTCGCACCTTGGGGCATGGCCTTGTCGGTGCCGGCAATGCCCACCGGCACCACCCACGCCTTCGTTCGCGCGGCAATGAACATCGCCCCGTCATGGAGGGGCTCGACGGTGAGGCCGTCCTTGCGGGTTCCCTCGGGAAAGAGCACGAGCGCCTGACCTCGGCGCAATACCTCTTCAGCGCGACCCATCGATTCGCGGTCGGCGGTCCCCCGACGTACCGGGAACGCGCCGAGACGAATTAACAGTGGACCAAGGACGGGCACGTCAAAGAGGCCGTGCTTGGCCATGAAAAAGACCTTGCGAGGAGAGATAAAGACCGAAACCGCGAAGTCGACGTTCGAGCGGTGAATCGGGGCGATGATGACGGGACCACTCATCGGGATTCGCTCGCTCCCTTCAACGGTTGGCTGAAAGAGCAGCTTCGCGAGCATCGCCACAATCCCTCGGCAAACCCGATAGATCAGTGTGCGCTGCGTGTTTAGGACGAGGTCTTCTGGTGCAGACATTCGACTATCTCCTCTACGACGTCGTCGACGGCGCGCAACGTAGTGTCAATCTCAATGGCGTCGTGCGCGACACGCAACGGCGAGGTTCGACGATTACTGTCCGCGTCGTCGCGGCGCGCGAGCGATGCCGGCTCTTCATCGCCCCCGCGGCGTCGCGCGCGCTCGTCGAGCGAAGCCGAAAGGAAGATCTTGATCGTGGCGTCAGGAAAGACGACCGTGGTGATATCGCGACCCTCGACGACGGTCCCAACGGCCTGCGCGTCCGCGAACTCGCGCTGTCGGGCCACCATGGAGGCGCGAACGAGCGGATTGGCCGCGACGATAGAAACCACCTCATTGACACGGTCAGTTCGTATTTCGTCTTCCACGTCACGACCGTTAATGCTGACCCGCGGGGTCGTGCGTACCACGGAACTCGCGCTTAACGCGGCCAGCGCGGCTTCATCGCGCACGTCGAGTTCTCGACGCAACGCCTCAACGGTTATCGCGCGATACATCGCGCCCGTGTCGAGAAATGACCAGCCGAGTCGATCGGCGAGAGCCCGGGCGACCGTAGACTTTCCCGAACCCGCGGGCCCGTCAATCGCGATAATGAGGGCGCTCACGAGAGCAATGCTAGGTCTCGAAAGAACGTGGGGTAACTCGAGGCCACCGTCGCCGCGCCGGTGATCGTTACGCCCTCGCCCGCGCAACCCGCGATGGCCGCTGACATCACCATTCGGTGGTCTAAGGCCGCGTCAAAGGAGAAATCCCGAAATTGTCGAGCCGAACCGAGTCCCTCGACGAAAAGATCGTCACCCTCAATCCACGCGCGCGCGCCCAGCGCGTTGACGAGGCGCGCGGAGCCCTCGAGTCGATCGGACTCCTTCACCCGCAACTCACTCATTTCACGAAAAACGCTCACGCCGGTGGCGGCGGCCGCCGCAACACACAAGATGGGAACTTCGTCGACCGACGGAATTTCGTGCGCGTGGATTTCGGTGGCGTGCAGCATGGACGTCTCTCCCCGCAGTCCCGTCGCGCCCCCGTGTTCGACGAGGTCAACGCGCGCGCCCATCCGCTGGAGCACCGAGACGAAACCCACTCGTTCCGGGCTGGCGTCGAGTGAGAGAACGTCGAGGGTGGCGTCGTCGTGAATGGCGGCGAGAACAGCGAAAAACGCGGCCTGCGAAGGATCACCCGGGACACGCCAATGATGCGCGAGGGGTCGACCCGGCGCGAGTTCTATGACGCGACCCGCGCCCACGGACTCGCTGGTGATGGCTACCCCGCTCGCGCGCAACATGTCCTCGGTCGCGCTTCGGGTGCGAATTGCCTCGCGCACCACACACGGACCGTCAGCCGCCAAGCCGGCCAGCAAGATCGCCGACTTCACCTGAGCGCTCGGCTGCGGCACCGAGTAGTCAATGGCGCGAAGACGCGCCGATCCCCAAAGCCGCAACGGCGCGGTTCGCTGCTCGCCCTGACCCTCAAGGCGAACCCCCATTGCTTCGAGAGGAATGGCGACGCGATCCATGGGCCGTCGCGAAAGTGACGCGTCGCCCACAAGATGGTGTTCGCCGGGCACCCCGGCCAGAAGTCCACAGACGAGACGCATGGTCGTTCCGGAGTTTTCACAGTCGAGGTCGTCTGGGCTCACTCGTAGCCCCTCGTCGGCACCCTCGACCACGACGTCGTTGTCGTCGTCGTGGAGTCGTGCGCCTAACTGGCCGACAATGACGCGTGTGGCCGCGACGTCGTGACCATTCGAAATCCCACTGATCACACTGGTGCCACTGGCGAGTGCGCTCAACAGCAACGCTCGATGGGAAATGCTCTTATCCCCCGGCACCCGCACCGTTCCGCGAAGGTGATCGGCAGCCTCAACGCGTTGCACGACGATCATTCGACGCCCACGCTAAAGCCCATCTCGCGTAGTGCACTGGCGAACAGCTCACCTTGCACGCCATCGACGGCCAGGAGCAGCGTGCCGCTGGTTCCTTCGATGCCGTGCGCGATTTCGATGTCGTAGATATTGACCAACATCTCCGACGCGGCCGTGGTCACGCGCGAGAGCACGCCCGGTTGGTCACTGACCCCGACGCGCAGATACGTCAGGTGCGACGCGTCGAGCGCACGGCCCGGTAGTTGGCGACGGGCTTGTGCGGCGTCGCGCAAGGACTTCGTCAAGCTCTCCCGGTCGCCGCGCTCGACGTCACGGCGGAGCGCACGCACGCGTTCTTCGAGTG
This sequence comes from Acidimicrobiales bacterium, assembly GCA_025449805.1. Classification (GTDB taxonomy): domain Bacteria; phylum Actinomycetota; class Acidimicrobiia; order Acidimicrobiales; family RAAP-2; genus RAAP-2. Next base: position 15,033 of record JANWIR010000090.1, read on the forward strand.
CCTGTAGGGCCTGGGCTACGGCGTCTCGATTTTCGAAGAGGACGTCGGGCCAAATGCTGGGATCCCCCGCGGCGACGCGCGTCATGTCTCGAAACCCGCCGGCCGCCAGTTGTAACAGCACGGCGTCTTGTTCGGCCACTCGCGCGGCCTCGTTCATCAAGGCACCGGCGAGCAGGTGCGGCACGTGGCTCGCCACGGCCACCAAGCGGTCGTGTTCACTCGCTTCAACAGCCACGACGTTCGCGCCCAACTCGCGTAGTACGCCGTGGAGCTGACCGTACGTCTGCGCGGTGGTACGGGTGGTCGGCGTTAGCACCCACGTGCAGCCCTGAAAGAGGTCCGTCCGGGCTCCCGCGAGCCCTCGAAGTTCCGACCCGGCCATCGGGTGCCCCCCAATGAAGCGCGGATCGCGGACCTGCGTCGTGATACTCCCCTTGACGCCCGCCACGTCCGTCATGACGAGCGATTCACGATGGTGAGCGCGCAACAGCGCATTCGCGACGTCGACCACCGCACCCGCGGGTGTGGCGATGATGACGAGCTCGACCTCGTCGTCCATCGACGACGATCGGACGAAGCCACTGGCCACTGCGGCGTTCACGATAGTTGGGTCGAGGTCGGTTCCACTGACGTGCCAGCCCGCGTCGCGCAGAGCGAGCGCGAGGCTTGAACCAATAAGCCCGAGTCCCACCACGTGGGCCCGGCGATCAGCCCGGGAGGTCATCTCGCAGAGACTGCGCGTCACGAAGGTAGACGTGACGCAACTCCTCGCGCGCGCGCGTCGTGTACACGTGCATCATGACGCGCACAGTGCGTTCTTTGGCGCCGGGTACGTCAATCTCGCTGGCGCAGAGCAGGGGTACATCGCCAAAGCCCACACCGCGTGCGGCCGTCGCGGGGAAGCCCGCCGTGAGGTCCGGTGAAGTGGTGAAAAGGACGCTGATGACGTCGTCGTGACGGATATCGTTTCGCTCCATCATGGCCGTGAGGAGCTCCTGGGTGACGATCGTGATCTCGTCGACCGTATTGGAGGCGCAGGTTGAGGCACCGCGCAGCGCACGAACAAGTGGTGAAGTCATGACGAAAGACTAGAGGCCAATTCGTCGGTCATCCCAACCACTTCGTGAAGTTGGCGCACCTCGCGTTGGGATAATTGTCGAAATGAGCCCGGCGACAATGTCGGATCGTGTAACGGACCAATGCGCGTTCGCACGAGTCGCGTCACCTCGTGACCAACCGCCCCGCACATCCGGCGGACCTGGCGATTACGACCCTCGTGGATCACCATGCGAAGAAGGCCTTCACTCACGCGCGATACTTGCGCGGGACTCGTGACACCATCGTCAAGCTCCACGCCCTCGCGCAATTTCCGTAACGCCGACGGTGACGGATCGCCCTCGACGCGAACCAAATACTCTTTGGCAACGCCCGAGCTCGGGTGCGTGAGAAGGTGCGCGAGCCGACCATCATTGGTCAGAAGAAGGAGCCCTTCGGTATTCATATCCAGTCGGCCCACGGGAAAGACCCGCACCGGGGACTCGATAAGGTCGAGTACGGTGGGGCGACCTTGGGGGTCCGAAGCCGTGGTGACGACGCCGTCGGGCTTATTCAACAGCAGGTAAATCTTGGCCTGCGTCGTGGCCGCCAGTTTCCCGTCTACGCAGATGATCTGGTTTTCGGGATCGACGCGGTTGCCGAGTTCGGCGACGACGCCGTCCACCGTAACCCGCCCCGCGTCAATGAGCAGTTCACAGGCCCGACGCGAACCGTATCCGGCGCGCGCCAGAGTCTTTTGGAGCCGCTCGCCTTCCACGTAGTTATCCAACTTCGGCCACGTCGATCCGCGCCGACAGCTCCTCGGCCAACGCGTGCGCTGTTTCGACGGGATCCATGAACTGTTCGAGTGGCGGAAGGTCGGCCAGCGAAGCCAAGCCGAGGCGATCAAGAAAAAGCTCCGTTGTGCCGTAGAGAATCGGCTGACCAGGTCCACCCGCGCGACCCTTTTCTTCCACGTAGCCGCGCTGTTCGAGCAATCGAACCACACCATCGACGTTCACGCCGCGAAGAGCAGTGATCTGGGCACGTGAAACGGGTTGACGGTACGCGATAATCGCGAGTGTTTCGAGCGCGGCGGAGCTCAATCGGTGTGACACGTCACGGTTGGCAAATTTGCTGACCCACTCGGCCACCTCGGGGGCACTTTGCATCGTCCACCCACTCGCCAGTTCAACGAAGACGTAGCCGCGCGCGCCGTCAAGGCACTCTTGGCGCAGCGCTTGCAGTCGTGCGGCGACCTCTTGACCGTCGGCGTCGAGGACGTCGGCCAACTCTTCAGCGGAAATTGGTTCAAGGGCCACCGTCAGTAGCGCCTCGATTCGTTGCTCCAGTGATCCCTCATCCCTCATAGACGTCAATCCTTTCCAGTTCGAGCTGTTCGGCGCCGACGAGCCAGGAGATCTCAACGTCGCCAAAGGTGTTTCCCTGACCCAAGGTCACGTGGCCCAACTTGCACAACTCCAAAAGGGCAAGGAAGTGAACAATGACTTCAATGCGCGTTTCGAGGTTCGCCACTAGGCGACGAAACGAGAGGGTGCCCATCGACGGTAAGCGCTGAGCCAGTGAGACCACGGTCTCCGCGACCGTGACCGCGTCCACCGTGACGTGATGGAGACGAACCACCGGCACGGGCTTCTCCTCGACGCCCCGCAGGTACGCGGCCGCCAGTAGCGCGGGCGTCACGCCCGCCAAGAGATCGGGTGGGCGCACGACGAAACCTTCGTTCACGCCCCGCGCGCGTGGAAAAGAGCGACTGGCGCGCTGGAAGAGTGAAACGAATTGGTCGGCGATAGAAGCGTAGGTGCGAAGTTCGAGCAAGCGCGCCAACATGACGTCGCGCTCTTCCCATCCCAGAAACTCTTCGTCAGGCTCCGTCGCGTCGCGCCCCGGTAATAACTGGTGACTCTTCATTTCCAATAAAATGGATGCAATCAGGAGAAACTCTGAGAGTTCTTCGACGTCGAGCACGTTCGCATCATCGCGAAGTCGCTCCACGTAGGCGTCAACGATGGGGCCGAGGGCCACGTCCACCAGTTCGATCTCGTGCGCCGAAACCATTTGCAGCAAAAGTTGAATGGGCCCACTAAAGGACGGCGTCGTCACGACGAAGGTCACGCTGAAACTCTACTCCGGGACAGCCCATTGGGCCTCCTCTACCATGGAGCGATGCGAATTCTCTCCGGCATGCAACCTTCGGGTGACGTTCACCTTGGCAACTATCTCGGCGCCCTGCGCCAGTGGGTGCACAGCCAGGGTCCCGAATCGTTCTACTGCGTCGTCGACCTTCACGCGCTCACCCTAGAAATCGCGCCCGACGTCTTGCACGAACAGACGCTGAGCCTCTACGCGACCATGATCGCGATTGGCCTCGACCCCGAGGAGAGCACCGTCTTTGTCCAGAGCCACGTCCCGTACCACGCGCAGTTGAATTGGCTCCTCGAGTGCGTCACGTCCTACGGCGAACTCTCGCGGATGGTGGCGTTCAAGGAGAAGTCGGAGCGCCAAGAGGGCTATCGCGTCGGCCTCTTGACGTACCCAGTCCTCATGGTGGCCGACATTTTGCTCTACAGCGCGACACACGTACCCGTCGGCGAAGATCAGCGACAGCATCTGGAAATAACTCGTGACGTCGCGGAGCGATTTAACCATCGCTACGGGGAAACCTTCACCGTTCCGGTCGGGGTTCAACCCAAAGTCGCGGCCCGCGTGATGGATCTGCAGGTGCCGACGCGAAAGATGTCCAAGTCGGTGTCGAGTCCGTTGGGCACGATCTTCCTCTACGACGAGCCCGCCGACGTTGAGCGAAAAATCATGAAGGCAGTCACCGACACCGACGGCGAGATGCGCTACGACTGGGACCACAAACCCGGCCTCGCCAACCTGCTCGAAATCTACGCCAGCTTCGCTGACGAGTCACCGCACGACGTCGCCGCGCGTTTCACGCGATACGGCGACTTCAAAAAAGAACTGGCCGAACTCCTCGTCGCGTCACTCGCGCCGGTGCGCGAGCGCTATCGAGAAGTGCGTGCCGACGAGGCGTGGCTGCGGTCGTGCATGACAAACGGCGCACGCAAGGCATCGCTCGAAGCCGGACCCGTCTACGAACGGGCGGCCCGCGCGATGGGTCTTCTTCAAATCTGACGGATCCACCAACTCTGTAAGTCGCCGAGCCAATTTGTGCCGACGTGCAAAAAAGCGGAATCGACGATGATAAAAATCATGAGAAACGGCAGCGCACGCGCCCGCCACTGGTAGTACCGCGGCAGTGAACGAAGCGGTATGAATCGTTCAATAATCGCCGAACCGTCGAGGGGCGGAATCGGCAGGAGATTAAACGCGGCGAGCGTGAGGTTCATGAGTCCAATGGCGATCCCCACGTTGAGCTCACCTTGGTTCAACGTGACGTGGGCGGCGTGTTTGCAGATCAAAAAGCCGATAAGGGAGAGCACGATGTTGACCGCCGGTCCCGCGAGCGAGACCCAAAGGGCCTGTTGTCGGGGGCGCCGCAGTCGGCCGACGTTCACCGGCACGGGCTTGGCGTAGCCGAAGGCCGGCAGACCCACCGCTATCAACAGCACTGGGAGTAAAACAGTGCCGAAGGGGTCGACGTGGCGAAGAGGATTGAGGGTGAGACGCTTTTGCTCCTTGGCCGTGGGGTCTCCGAAGAGGTACGCGACGAAGCCGTGACTGACTTCGTGCAACACGATTGAGGGGATGATGACGATGATGAAGAGCGTTTGGATCATGGATTCCTAATCGTGCGCCCGGGGATGAGCCTGGTGGTACTCGTTCTTCAGTGTCGTGACGCTAACGGCCGTGTAGAGCTGCGTGGTCGCGATCGACGCGTGGCCGAGTAACTCCTGGACCACTCTAATATCCGCACCCCGCGCCAGCATGTGCGTGGCGCAACTGTGACGAAAAACATGCGCGCTGACCCGATTGTGGTCCACCCCGGCAATGAGCGCGTAGCGGTGAATGATGAGATCAATCCCCTGGCGCGTGAGGGGACCGCCGCGAGCGTTGAGAAAGACTTGCTGCAACGCTCGGCGTTCAGCGAGAACCGGGCGCGCCTCATCTAAATACCGACGCAACAGAACGCGCAGCGTTGAGCCCATGGGCACCAATCGCTGCTTGTTGCCCTTGCCGGTAACCAGAATGAGTTCTTCGTCAAAATCAAGGTCGCCGAGACGCAGCCCTACGACCTCACTGACCCGCGCGCCAGTGTCGTAGAGCAGTTCCAAGAGTGCGGCGTCGCGACGCTGGGCGGGCGTCTCGGCGGGAATGGCATTCAGCAGGGCCAGAACCTCGGCTTCGCTCAGGGGCTTGGGCAGCGTTCGACCTCTGCGCGCGGCCGCGAGTCGCTCACCGGGATCGTCACGGAGAGCACCCTCATCGACCAGGTATCGCAACAACCCCCGTAGTGACGCGATTGCCCGGGCCACTGACGACGGGGACTTCGTTTGGCGTAAGTTGGCGACGTAGTGCTCGAGATCTTCGGTCGTGAGCTCACGAAGGTCAGTGCGTGGCTGCCACCACTGGGCGAAGGCTCGAATATCGCGTCTATAGGCTTCAATCGTTGCGCGACTCCGGCCCTTTTCAATAGTTAGCCACTGGAGGTACTCCCCCAGCCACTCCTCAAGATCGGTCAAAGAGGGTGCCGAAGACACGGTTCATCATCATGGTCAGTGTCGAATCAACTATTTCGTCGCCGAAGACAATCTCGCGGATTTGATCTTTCGTGAGCCAGTGCACACTCGACGCACTCTCTTCGGGACCAATGGGGGCGCGATTGGTAAACGTGAGATCGCGAGCTTCAAAGATGGTCATCACCTGCGTCGTCCAACCGGGAGACACCGCGAATCGTCCCAGCAAGTTCCAGGTTCGCGCTTGACAACCCATCTCTTCTTCGAGTTCACGCTGGGCCGCCTCGAGTGGAATTTCGTCATCCACGTCGCAGATTCCCGCGGGCACTTCCCAGCCGAATCGGTCGAAAGTGGCGCGGTACTGACGCAGTAATCCGATTTCCTCACGATCGTTGATGACGAGCACGGCAACAGCGCCCAAGTGCGTAGCGACGTCGCGTTCGAAGGTGGTGTCACCGTGACGGATTAATCGTCGCTCCACGTTAAAGACGTAGGACTTGAGCAGTACCTCACTCGAGACGACTTGAAAATCATCACTCACAAGGTGGCGTCAACCGTTGCGGGGTCAATGATGTGCGGTTCGCGACCTTCCGCGCGCGCGGCGGCCGCTTGAATCAATCCTAGGAAGAGTGGGTGAGGACGATCGGGTCGTGACTTGAACTCCGGGTGGGCCTGTGTGCCGACGAAAAACGGGTGACCAGGCAGCTCCACGAATTCGACGAGACGACCGTCGGGTGAGTTACCGGAGCACCGTAGACCCGCCGCCTCGAACTGCTCGCGGTAGCGGGCGTTGAACTCGTAACGATGACGATGCCGCTCGGAAACGACCGTGGTGCCGTACAGTTCGGCAACCTGTGAACCGTTATCGAGCATTGCGGGCCACGCGCCTAAGCGCATCGTTCCACCCAAGTCCGTGACGTCCATTTGTTCGGCCATGAGTGCAATAACGGGCTCCGTCGAGCTGTGCGAGAACTCCGTGGAGTGCGCGTCGCTGAGACCTAGACAGTGTCGCGCGAACTCAATAACTTGAATCTGCATGCCGAGGCAGATTCCAAGGTAAGGAATTTGGTGCTCTCGCGCGATTCGTGCAGTCGCGATCATGCCCTCGATGCCTCGCTCCCCGAAGCCCCCAGGAACGACGACGCCGTCGAGTTGACCGATGCGGTCGGCGTCAATCTCCGCAGGAACGCGTTCGGCCTCGAGCCACTCGATGTCAACCTTGGCCCCAATAGCGAAACCGGCGTGACGAATGGATTCAGCGACGGAGAGGTAGGCGTCTGGCATGGTGACGTACTTGCCGACAATGCCCACGCGAAGTCGTTTGTTGGTGTTGTGCACTCGCCGTACGACACTCTCCCACGGCGAAAGATCAATGGCGTGCTCGGCGAGGTCAATATTGAGAGTGTCACAGACAATCGTGTCGAGGCCTTCGTGATGCAAGGTAATCGGGATGTCGTAAATACTCGGCGCGTCGACTGCCGATATGACCGCCGCGTGGGGTACGTCACAGAGCAAAGAAATCTTGCGCTTAAGAGAATCCGAAATTGGTTGGTCGCTTCGACAGACGATCACGTCGGGTTGAATACCTCGCGAGCGCAGCTCCGTTACGGAGTGCTGCGTCGGCTTCGTTTTTTGTTCACCGGAGGGTGCGAGGTACGGCACCAGCGTTAGGTGCACGTAACAGACGTTGTCGCGACCAGCATCGCGGCGGAATTGCCGAATTGCCTCAATAAAGGGAACGATTTCTATGTCGCCGACCGTTCCGCCGATTTCCACAATGACGACGTCGGCGCCGAGGGTACCTTGGCGGCGAATACGTTCTTTAATTTCGTCAGTGACGTGGGGAATTACCTGGACGGTCTTGCCGAGGTAGTCGCCCCGTCGCTCCTTCGCGATCACGTTGGAATAGATCGAACCCGTCGTGGTATTAGAAATCTTTGAAAGAGACTCGTCGATGAATCGTTCGTAGTGTCCGAGGTCGAGGTCCGTTTCGCCTCCGTCGTCGGTAACGAACACTTCGCCGTGCTCCCCCGGGTTCATCGTGCCGGGGTCCACGTTGAGGTAGGGATCCAGTTTGCACATGGTGACTTTGAGTCCTCGCGACTTCAAAAGTCGACCGAGGGAGGAGGCCGTCAGTCCCTTGCCGAGCGAACTCGATACTCCACCTGTTACAAAGACGTACTTTGTCATCCGCCAACCGAACTCGCCACGGAACTCCATACTAGTGACGGTCAGGAACCTATCCTCGGATTCCCTGTTCACGAGCGAGGAGTCGCGCCGCCAAAGCCCGTGACTCTGGGTTCACCGTTCCGGCCAACATTCGCGCGATCTCGCCAACACGCTCGTCACCCTCAACCCGGCGAACGGTGGTTTGCGTGGTGCCCTCGGCGGTCTCCTTGCGCACCACAAAGTGGTGATCGGCGCAGGCCGCGACCGACGCGAGATGCGTGACCGCCAGTACTTGTTGGCGCCGCGCCAGTTCCCCGAGGCATTCACCAATCTGTTGGGCCACCTGTCCCCCGACGCCCGCGTCGATCTCGTCGAAGACGGCCACGACGTCCGGACTTGCCGTTTCGAGTGAAATTGCGAGAAGTACCCGACTCAACTCGCCTCCGCTCGCGAGCGACGCGAGCGGCCCTTCGCCTTGTCCCGGATTGGGACGGAAAAGTATCTGCGCTTCGCTGCCGTCGTCGCCTTCAACGGCAATACGCAGTGACGCGTTCGCCAGCGCGACGCGTTCGAGATTTCGGCCAACGGCCTTCGATAGCTCATCGGCTGCTCGTTCACGCGCTCGCCGCACGGCGTCGGCCAAGCGACGCTCACGGGACTCGAGTTCGGCAATCTCGCCATCGAGTCGCAGGGCTCGCTCGTCGTGACTAACGAGTTCTTGTTGTCGCTCGACGAGTTGTTCGCGAACTACGAAGACGTGTTCAAAGGCTCCGCCGTACTTCCTCGCGAGAGCTTGGAGCTGCGCCACTCGCGCGTCGAGGTCATCAATTCGTTGGGGATCGAATATTTCGGGATCACTTAACGTCGCGAGCTCCCGGGTGGCGTCACGCGCCTGATCAAGAGCGCTCGCCAAGAGCGACCGAGCATCGTCGTAGGCACTCTCGCGCGGCAGTCGGCTCACGGCGTGCGCCAATTTGGCGAGAAGTGCCTCGTCGTGGTCACCGTCGAGTTCCGTCACGACTTCGAGTAGCTGGCTTTGCCCGTCGCGAAGTTCGCTGAGTCGTTCGAGTTCTCGGAGCGCGTCCGAAAGCTCCGTGGGCGTTGTTAGTTCCGCTGATGCCAGTTCTTGGAGCTGAAACTCAATGAACTCACGCTCCCGGGTCCGTTCACTCGCGTCTCCGCCGGATCCTTCTCGCCACTGTCGAGCATCGCGCAATAGGCGCCGTGTTTCGTCCAGTTCGGCGACGTCAACCTCACCCCAGGTGTCGACGAGTCGCAGAATATCGGCGCGCTGGCGCAGGGCCAACGAGTCGTGCTGTCCGTGAATAACGATGAGCTCTTGGGCGAGCGTGCGCAGACCCTCAGCGCTCGTGGGCGCGGCATTGATGGAACTACGAAGTCGCGCATTCGAGCCCGACTCGCGGGCGAGAACAATCTCTTCACCGCGACGTTCGAAGAGCGCGACCGCGCGAGTCTCTGGCGTGACGGCGAGTCGCGACGACGGTGATTCCGATCCGAGGGCGAGTTCGAGTGCTCCGAGCAAGAGCGTCTTTCCGGCGCCTGTTTCGCCCGTGATAACGCTAAAGCCTGGCGCGAGTTCGAGGTGGGCGTCATTGATCACCCCAAGAGCGCGAGCGTAAAGTTCGCGCAAGAGTACGTCAGGCATGGCCTTCGCGCAGACTTTGTCGTAAGCGGGACGCCACGTCGAAGCTTTGGGTCGCGACGACCCGTACCGGCGCCGAGCTCTTGCGCACCGTTACCCCATCACCCGCGTTAAGTGCCGCAATCGTGTGCCCATCGGCTACCAAGAGCGCTGGCTTGTCGATAACGACGAGTTCAATGGTGGCGCTGTGATCCACCACGATTGATCGATCAATCGTGAAATGCGGCGCAATGGGCGTGAGAATCATGACGTGGAGGGCGGGTTCAACAACGGGCCCACCGGCGGAGAAGTTGTAGCCGGTGCTGCCCGTTGGCGTCGCGACCATGACGCCGTCGGCCGCGTAGCTCAAGTACTCCTCATTGTTGACGAACGTTTTGACGCGCACGATATGTCCCGCTTGCGCGCGCTCGACGACAACCTCATTCAGCGCAAAGACTTCTTGTTCGACGCCCCGAACGGTGACCGCGAGGGCGAGTCGATCGGACACGTGCGTACTGGTGAGGGCGTCTTCGATGGAGGTGACGATCTGATTGGAAGGCACGTTTAAAAGAAAACCAAGCCGACCCAGATTGACCGCCAAGATTCGAGCTCCGGCGGCGTGCGCCAACCGAGCCGCTTTGAGGAACGTGCCATCGCCCCCAAGGCTCACGACCAACGTGTCGGCGCCAAAATGCGGTTCCTTCGCCTCATCGAGGAGGCAGATTTCACCGACGCGACCTCGCTGCGCCAAATCACGGATCACCTCTTGGGCGAGTTCGACCGCGTCACGACGATTACTGAAGGCGCAGAAAATTACGGTGGTCATGATGGTCCTTGGCCAATCGTAGTGAGAACTGAAGGACCGTAATACCGTCACTGGACTTCGAACCTCGTCACCACGCAGTGATGAGAGCCACGTGCACCAGTGTCCAACGGTCTCGCGGACGGCGACGGCGGAAGGCGCCGTTCTCGAGGCAACACGTTAGGGACGCGTCGTGACCGTGACGTGTTCCGAGGTGTCGAGCAACTCAACCCACGTGGACCCTGGCGTTAGGCGTAGTCGGTATCCTCTAGTCGTCAGGAACGTGGTGGCTTGACCCAGGTGATGGCGAAACCATGTACCGCGTTCGAGGTGGCCGCCGGTAAACAATTCCAGGGAACCGGAGCCCACCATTTGCGCGTAGGAGTCGATAACGCCCACGCCACCGACGTAGTTCACACTCATGACTAAGACGTTCTTGGGCGAAATGACGGTGCCGTTAGTCGTCACGTCGAGGTGGCCGAAGAGAGATCGATCCCAACTCGCCGTCTTTGCGTTCCACGCGTAACTCGCCGCAAAGCCGGCGTTAAATCCAACCACGAAGGAACGAACCTTGGGTCCCAAGGGGTGATCGCCGGGTGTCAAGTATGAAAATAGTGGTGGTGTCGGTCGTGGCTTCGCCTTGGCGCGCTCGAGCAAGACTGCGTTCGCGAAGAGATTGTGCGGCGAATAGCGCTTGAGGTCGCGGTACATTGCCGCACCGCTGTTGGATTGATCGAATAGGACTACCGGCGCGGTTTTAATACTGCGAACCGCGTACTCAGCGCCACCCGAAAAGGCAAAGATACCCCCGATGGGAAACACGATTTCGCGGTCAGTGCGACGCACCGAGCGCACTGGACCCACCACGGTGGGCAATCGTGAATCAAATATCGCGGCGAGTCGGGTGATGCCACCTTCAACAATCTCTTCATAGACCACGTCGGCGTCTTGCACGCCGGCCTGAGGCATTGCCGCAGGCGTGTTGTCAATCTTGACTGTGAGGGCGGCTCGATTCTTCGTCAAGTGCCGCGGATCGGGCAGTCCGGTGAGGGGCGCCACGTACGCTGGCGCGAGCGACGTTGTGGTTGTTGGTACCGATGACGTGTCGGCGTGTGCGCTCGTCCCCACGATGCCCAACGGTGCGACACACGCCAGAACGACCAGAGTTCTCGTCCGCTTCACCTGCAGTAACTTACCCTTCGCGCCGTGCACGCGGGCATACACTTCGACGCGACGAGCCCGCGCCATTGACGCCATTCGCGGCCAACCGACGAAGGCGTCACGTTGGCGGTGGAGTGGTCACGAGATAACGTTGCTCCAAACGCGAGGTGGGTGATGCGCACGATACTTTTCATCTTGGGCCTCGTCGTCGTACTCATGACGGCATCGGGTGTGCTGTTCGTCTTGGTGCTACCTCGGCGCCCTCGGGGACTCGAGCGAACGTCGTTATGGGTTGTCGCACTCGTGCGTCGTTTTTTTGTCGTGCTCTCGCGACTTGCTAAGTCCTACGAGTCAAAGGACGCGATTCTTTCCCCCACGGGGCCGGCGTGCCTGGTCGTGCAGTTAGCAACGTGGGCGGGCTGTTTCATTGTGGGATTCGCGCTCATGATGAACGCCACGACGCACAACTTCGTACTGGCTCTCGAGCAAGCCACCATGGCTCTTTTCACCGTGGGAGCTTTGCACGAAGGAGGTGCGGCGAATCTCACACTCGACATCACGGCGGGTGCGCTGTGGGTCGTCGTAGTGACGCTGCAGATCGCCTACTTGCCCAGTCTTTACGCGGCCTTCAATAAGCGCGAGGGACTGGTCGCGATGCTCGAGAGCCGCTCCGCGGTACCGGCGTGGGGGCCCGAAATTCTCGCGCGACACCAAATCGTCGGTATCAGCGACACGTTGCCCGAGTTGTACGCGTCGTGGGAAGCGTGGTCTGCCGATCTGGCCGAAAGTCACACCACGTACCCCGTGTTGCTCTTCTTCCGCTCACCTGAAGCGTGGTACTCGTGGCTGATAGGGCTACTCGCCGTGCTCGACGCGGCGGCCATGCACCTAGCGCTTTCCCCTTCCCTCGCTTCATCCCAGGCGCGACTCTCATTGCGCATGGGCTTTACCGCGCTCAATCGCATCGCTCTCACGTTGGGTTGGGCGGTGGATCCTGACCCGAATCCACTGGGACCAATCGTGTTGAGCTTCGAGGAGTTCGACGACGCGGTCGCGATGCTCGAAGAGACCGGCTTTCCTACTGAACGCAGCGCCCGCGACGCGTGGGCGGACTTTGTGGGTTGGCGCGTCAACTACGAGTCAGTGGCCTATCGCCTCGCGGACCTCATCGAAGCGCCGCCGGCACCGTGGTCGGGTCCTCGTCGCCACCTAGGTCTGCCAACGGAGGCTCCGCACCGACCACCTCAACGAACTCCACGTGGCTTTTCCCACGGCGGGCGAAACGATTAGGTCAAGTCGTCGTCCAATTCGTACCGGGGTTGCATCGATCACGACCGCCCGCACACGTTGCGAGCGGACGCTGCATCCGCAACGATCACGTTGTCTAGTAGCTACTTCGCTCAATTGGGGTAATGACGCGAACGCGGACCTTGATCACGTCGTCGACTTGCAGATGCTCCGCAGTGCGAACGGCGACTTTCAACGGAACGAGGTAAACACCGTCTTTGGGAATGAGTGACGTCTGCCACGTCGTCGTGCCCAACGTAACTTCCACGGGAATGACGCCCCAGCCGTAGGTCACGGATTTCGCAATGTCCGCAATTTGTGTGCTCTCGTGCTCGGGGATAGACACGAAGTAATACGGGGACGGCCCCCGCCAAAACCAAATTGTTCCCCGAAATTCCCACATCAGTGCTCAGAGTAACCATCAATTGGAGTCGCCGTGTGCCATAGGCGTTGCAGCGAATAACGCTCGTGGCGCTTACGAATGCCCCACGTGCCACTGTCGACAGGTCGGACACTGGTAGACGCCCATCGGCACATCATCGCGCCGCGCAAGCTGTCGCGCCTGTGACAGGGCATCGCTTCGTGTGGCGTAACCGACCTTGGCGCGACCATCTCTGGTGGTGTGTGCGCGCGGACCACGACGCAAGGATACGGTTCGCTCGCGTCCTCGCCCTCCCCGCCGGCTCGAGAAGACGAGAACCACGACGATGACGGCGAGGGCGGCCGCTAAAGGTCCCCACGTGGTCACCGCGACGTTGGCTCCACGAAGGGATGCCGAATGGCTCCGTACGCGTTGGAGTGTCCGCGATTCATGCGTCGCCGAGCATGGCGGGCGTAAACGCGGGACCGTGACCGGGCACAATCAAGATGGGTTCGAGCGCAAGCACCTGACGTCTCGACTCTTCGAGAGAACTTTGACTATCGGCGAGGGGGTCTTCCATTGGTCCGACACTTGACCACCACAAGTGGGTACACACAACCAAGCCTTCGTCCGTTTCGATCAAGGTAGAGAGATCTTGGGGCGTGTGTCCGGGGGTATCAAGAAGAGAAACCGAGGGAGCCCCGGCGATAACGTCAACTCGGTCACCCCACTGGTCACCTCGATAGACCGCCCAAACATCGTGGACGCTCGCGTTACGAAAGAGTGCGGCGTTCAAGGTGTGGTCGGGGTGGTGATGACTGAAGATCACGTCCGTCACGTCGTCTTCGTGAACCCCGATCAGGTGCAGCGGATCGAGAATCGCTTCACGATTGGGCACCATGCCTGGGTCAATCACGATAATGGCGCTTTCTTCGCGAACCAGGGTTACGGTTCCCGCGACGCGCTCACCGACGTAGCCATTGAATAGTACGTTCACTATGGCAGTCATGTCGCCCCTTGTCGTTGTCGTAGAAAGAGGTTAGCGGCGAGACCCACGCGTCGCGAAGCGCTCGCTCGAACACTGCGCGACGCGTGGACCGCTTAGCGAATTCTGTTCATTCTTAGAAGTAGTAGTACTCCGGCATGAAGTTGCCAAGGGGGTTCGGTGTGAAGCCAATGGAACTCTTCAAGACTTTCTTCACCTCGATGATTGATGTGGGGTTCGGCTGATAGAGGACGGGCAACTGTTGCGCGGCGTAGTTGGCGTACTTGGTCAGTTTGGCGTTTCCAAAAGTCGTCTCGTTAATGAGCGCGTTCATTTTGGCGTCACTGTAGCCACCGGGATTGAATCCTCCCTTGGTGCTGAACAGCGTTTCGCCCGAAGGATAGAAGTCGGGCGCGTAGATCCATCCGGCACCCCACGAGCAGATTTCGTAGTGCTGCGTCTTGCTCGTACAGTCCGCGATGACTTGGTTAAACGTGCCGGTGGTGTGTGAAAAGCGAATGCCGATGCTCGCCCAGTCGGCAATCTCCGTGGTAAAGGTGGTGTCCAGCGACGGCGACCCACTGGCCCACGCGATGGAGAGGTTTAAGGTGTAGCCCTTGGTGATTCCTGCTCCACATTGCGTCGAGCCAGATCCAGGGTTCTCGCACGTCTGAACACCGTTTTGCATCTGCCAGCCGTGTGCGCGCAGGAGTTCTTTCGCCTTTTTCAGATTGAAGGGGTAGGGATTTGCAACTGGTCCGCTGATCGAGGCAGGCGCGTTGGGTGGTATTGGGCTCACCGTCGGTACACCGTAACCCTTGTCGACCTTCTTAATGATGCCCAACTGATTAACGGCAAGCTGCAGCGCCTGGCGGATATAGAGCTGTCCGATGGCGGCCGCTTTAGGGTCTGCGGCGCTGAAGTTGAACGGGCCATAGTTAAAGCTCCAGGGCGTGCCTGAGTGGATGTCGTAGAAACCCGCAATTGGCGACCAGTTGGCGCCGACGGCACCCGGTGACGGGGCATCCGAGGTCAGGACCGACGGATCGAGGTAACCCAGGTCGAGCGTGTGGGCCGACAGTTGCAACTGCTCAGCCGCCGCCGTCGTGAACGCAACTTCCTTCACCTTTGCCACTTGCGGCTTCGGAAAGCCCGAATAGTGCGGGTTCGGTACGAACGTCACGTTGCCCAAATTGTCAATGGACGCCAATTTCCACGGGCCGTCGGTACCGCTCTCCCACAGATGGTCCGTGAAGAGCGCGGTTGACGATGACTGCGTGTCGAGATACGCAACGACCTTGACGCACGCAGCGTCAGTTGATGCGCTTCCGTAGGTGCCCGACGCGCACGTTGACGCCGTGGTCGCGGACGAACGGTCCCAACTATTGGGAAACGGCGTGATCTCTGAGAGATAGTTGTAGAGGAGCCAGTTTGGATTAACGGCACTGGTGAACTCAATGGTCACGGTATTGCCGTGACCCGTGGCTGACTGAACCTGATCGGGAATCCCGAGACCCGGGTTATAACCGGCGTACCCCGTGGGGTCGGCTTTGTACATGTTGAGAAAGAACATGACCGACTGCGCATTAACCGTCTGACCGTCGGCGAACTTCCACCCTTTGAGATGAATCGTGACTTTGGTGTTGCCGTTCGAAAACGTTGGGAGCGAAGCGAGTGACAGCGACGGCACGACCGCGACTGAACCTCCGAGACCAAACCAGTAGAGAGGTCGATACATCTCTTGTTGAAACTGATTGATGTTGTCCACTGAGAAGTACTGTCCAGACATAAAGGGGAAGATGTAGTTAGGGTTTGCGCCAGGACCCTCCGCATAGGTGATGACCTTGGCGTTCGTCGACGACTTCGAGGGGCCGCCCGAACTCACGACGACCAGACTGACAATCACGGCCGCCGCCACACCCAACAGGGCGAGCACACTCCAGGTCTTGCGGGTTGATTTCATTTCACTTCCTCCACTCACGTGTCGCGGCGCGCCAAAGCCGAACGTTCTTGTCACCTCAACGCTACGGAGAGGAATTTCGAAACAGCTTGTAATTGCCTTACAGTCGTCTGTGTCTTGTGTTGTGAACTGCGTTTCGCGTTCGATTTTCTGATTACCCATGCACAATGAGTACGTTGCGGATGTCGTTAGGAACGTTGTGTGTCGACCTCGATCTCGTCCCAGTTCTTCGAAACATCAAGGGCGATCCAAAGCACGCACACCCAATCGCGTCGACACCGTGTAAGGGCGCCGCGCAAAGAAGGGTCCGGCGCGGTTCAAGCGCCCCACCCGCGCTTCCGCGCGTTTCCTGACGTCTACAGGTGCGTGATCGACGGTTAGCGTCGAGGTCCATGAGAACACGTGACGCGGTAACGATCGTCAGTGCTCTGTTTTGCGGTTCGAAGTCAGGGTCGATTGACCCAAGACGAAACCAGCTCGCCGAGCGCCGCAACCGGGGGCAACGCTGCTTGGCCATTGCCGTCCTGCTCGTGACTCAGGCTGGGATCATCGCCACTTCGGCGAATGGTGCGACGTCGACTGGGCTGAATCCACCTCAGCTCTATTCGGTGGGCGTGGCGCGTTGCGTCTTCGTCGATGCGTCACGAAGCGTTGCCAATTTCGCGACCAACCCGGTGTCACGCTGGCACGACACGCGCCGACTCGTTACTGAGATTCGCTACCCCACCAATCTGGTCAACACTCCCCTCACGGAAACTGCCGGCGCTGCGCCCGCGTCAAAAATCGGTGGCTACCCGACAGTGATCTTTGCGCACGGCTACGACGTGACACCCGATCTGTACGCACCGCTACTGGACGCCTGGGTACGAGCGGGTTTCGTGGTTGTCGCGCCGTGGTTCCCGGACGAAAACCCAAACGCGGTCGCCCAACAACACGGGGTCAACACCGAAGGAGACTTAGCGAACGAACCTGCCGACCTCGCCTACGTCGCGAATTCCGTGGTAAGTGCCTCGACGGGGGTGTTGTCAAGCTGCCCGATTCTTGGAGGTCTCATCGACCCGTCACGCCTAGCGTTCGCCGGTCACTCCGACGGTGCGACGGCCGTTGGGATGTTGATGTACGACCACGGACTCGACCCCCAGGGGGTCAATTATGCGGACTTGCGAAAGGGACTCCACGTCGGCGCGGTCATGATCTACTCCGGTAGCGCCGACACTCAACAGGCCTTCGCGACGCCGGCGGCGCATCCGGCACTCTTGGTCATCCATAGCCTCGGCGATACGTGCAATCCACTCGCAAACGGCCGCCGGCTCTACGATCAGGTGCACCAAGTTGACAAATGGTTCCTCGAACTTCGCACGGCGCACCATTTGCCACCATTCGACGGCGTGGATGCGGCCGCGTTTCGTGTCGTCAGTGCTACCACTGTCGAGTTCTTGCAAGCAGCCCTGACACCACCCTCCCCCGGGCTGAATCTGACCGCCTACGCGAATCAAGATCCGTCCGTGGCACGAATGTTTCAGTCGAACCCCGGTCCGCCGATGCCGCCGACGTTGGCAACGCCGCGAAGTTGTGGTCGCGCCTAACAGCCGTAATGGCTGGGTGGGTACAAGTTGAACCCTCATCACGCAACAGGTGCGGGCTTAGGCAACCCGTTCAATCGTCAGAATATTTCGCCTCGAGGGTTAGCGGACGACGCGCTCGAATAGAGTCAGCGAATGGTCAACTCGTCGAAATTACAGCGCGACGTGGTGATGTCAACCCTCGCCTTAGGCGCCATCGTCGAAACTGGATGGACGATCTTTCTCGCGGTCCGCTTACCGCGGCACTACGTCGCGAACCATTGGGATTTGGCGTGGGTTGGTCTCGACAGCGCCCAGGTCATCGTTCTCCTTCTCACTGGCTGGGCGGCGTGGCGACGACGTGCGATTCTGATCCTTTTCGCGAACGCCGCAGCCACGCTCCTGTTCGTCGACGCGTGGTTTGACGTCACCACGGCGCGCTACCGCGATCTGACAGAGAGCCTGTTGTCACTCACGATTGAGATTCCCTCCGCACTGTTCTTACTGTGGATGAGTCGGCGAACAGCGAAACGAGTTACCCGAGCGTGGCTCTCCGACAGCGACTTAGCGCTGGTGCCGACCCATCGACTGAAGATTCCTCATTCGTAGTCCGTCGATCCGCAGCATTCGACTCCACTCGACGTGATTTCGCCTCGAACGACGGCGCGAGGGTCGACGATGTTGCTCGTGCAACGTGCTTGTAGCGTCCAAGTGGACGATTTCTGTGGCAACTGAAGCCCGCGCCAGTTGGTCAATGGCGAGGGCAACGGAGCTAATGACGTAGTCGAATTTGTCCTCGATGACGACTCCCGGGTAGTCGGGACTACGTCAGCCGTTTGCGGTTCTGACTCGTGCAGTGCCCGCCGAGTAGGCGTCTGCCAGACTGACCCAAGACCAGGGCGCACGACGCCACGACCCGCGACGCGACTGCCTCGTGTCACCCCTCACTGAAGAAAGACCACCCATGTTGCCTATCGCCGTTATCGCCCACAAGAAGAAAGTCTTAGGCGGAGGACTTAAGGAGCTACGCCAACGCCTAGAAGGGTACGGCTATGACAAACCGCTGTGGTTCGAAGCGTCCAGCAGTCGCGAAACTGCCAAATGTGCTCGCAAGGCCGTCGCGCAGGGCGCGACTCTTCTGCTCATCTGGGGCGGCGACGGCACGGTACAGCGCTGCGTCAACGCGGTGGTCGACGCCGACGTCGAAATCGCGATACTGCCGGCGGGCACCGCGAATCTTTTGGCGACCAATCTGGAAATTCCCCTCACGCTGAAGGGATCGCTCGACGTCGCTCTCGAAGGCACACCTCGCCGTCTGGACGTTGGTGTTATGAACGGAAAGTGTTTCACCGTTATGGCCGGCATTGGTTTCGACGCCATCATGATGCAAAAGGCCGACGGCAAACTCAAGGAGCGCTTTGGACGACTGGCGTATCTCTGGACGGGTCTCAAGGCAACGCGCGTCAACGCGCGCTACGCCGAGGTGCGTGTCGATGGAAAAGCCTGGTTTCGCGGTCGCGCAAGCTGTGTCCTCATTGGACAGATGAATCAACTGGCAGGAGGTATCGCCGCCTTTCCTAGCGGTGAACCGGACGATGGCGTCCTCGAAGTAGGCGTGGTCACGGCGCAGAACGCTCGCCAGTGGGGGCGCGTCGCGGCACGCCTCGTCGCGGGCAACGCGCAACTGTCCCCATTTACTCAGATGACCCAGGGCCGCGACATTGAAGTAACCCTTGACAAAGCCTCACCCTACGAACTCGACGGCGGCGCTCGAAAATCCCGTCACCATCACGCCATCAGTGTTCGACCGAGTGCCGTGTCAATTAAGGTCCCCCTCTCACCTGACCATGAGTAGCGCCTCCTTTGTGGCCGAGACGCGCCACCTCACTGGTGACGACGCCGTCGCGGCCCTTCGGCGAATGGGTCTGCGCACGCTCCTGCACGATTCCTTTCGACGACTTCGTCTCGCCGATGGCTTCAGCCACGCTCGCTCGCTCGCTTACTTAACATCACTAGTGGTCATCCAAGCCCTGATCGGGTTAGTAGGGATAGCGAGCGTGCTGCACAAGGGCGGACTCAACCGCGTCATTGCCGAGACCATCCACCGCGCTGTGCCCGGACCCGCTGGTCACGTACTCACGACGGCCGTCACCCAAGCCAAGATCAATGGAGCCGAGCACCACTATCTCGCAATTTTGATTGGCGTGGTCGGCTCGCTGACCACCGCAACGACCGCGATGGGGCAGCTGGAGCGCGGCGTAAATCGGCTCTACGGGCTCGAGCGTGATCGACCGACGCGGGCAAAATACACGCGTGCGCTGTACTGTGCGTTCAGTGCGGGGTCTCTAACGATCATCGCGTTTGCCTGTCTCGCGCTGGGCAACAGTCTTTCATTGTTCACTCACTCACGCGCCGTCGACGCCGCATGGTCCGCGATTCGCTGGCCCCTCGGCGTCGTGCTCTTTGCGCTGGCGGTGACGGTCTTGTTCCGCTGGACCCCGAATCGGCGTCAGCCGCACCTGTCGTGGCTCGCCTTTGGTGCCGCGACTGCGGTGATCTTGTGGGTGTTGTCGACCGCAGCGCTGGGGCTTTTTCTCGGCGAGAGCTCATCTTTTGGCGCGACCTACGGTCCGCTGGCCGGCGTCGTGGCCCTCTTACTTTGGAGTCTCTTTTCGAGCGTGTCGCTGCTCTTTGGCGCCGCCGTCGCCGCCGAACTCGAAGACAGTCGCCGAGACCTCCGGTCGGGTTGAATCTGGGACGGTCAGCGGTACGTGCGTGCGGGCACGAAAAGCTCACGTAACGCCTTTTAAATTCATAGCGAACGCCAACGTGCCGTCACGAACGATCAATTCGCTTTCAACGAACCGTGGTGCTTGCAGTGCAGCCCAGGACCAATTCAGTGGTATGAACCACCGGCAAGAACGAGGTACCTGACACCGTCAAAAAGTTGCAATTCACTCAAGCGTTGGTGTCGGAGACCCGACGCCCCAGATCGGGTACCGGGCACAGGCGCCTTCTCAAAATCGTCAATCAGACGTGATTCGTCGAACTTCAAATTTGGCTATTGATAAACATCGCGTCGATGGCCGATAGTGACGACCACGATGAGGAGTACGCCATCATCGATGGTGTAAATGATTCGGTAATCACCTACCCTCAGCCGGTAGCCAGGCCGTCCTCGAAGGGGCCGAGACGCTGGCGGACGTGGGTCTTGCGCAAGTAGCGCAATGGCGCCTTGGATACGAGGTTGCGTGGAACGATCAATCTTTCGAATTTCGCGCAGGGCCGCGGGCCGGAACTCAATTCGATAGTCGTTCACGACCAGCCGAGATCGATCTTCAGCTGTTCCCAGGGGATGTTGGCCCCCTCTTCGGCGAACGAGGCGTCGTACGCGGCGACGTCTTGCGACTCTTCAAACGCTTCGAGCATTTCGTCGTAGTGTCCGGGACTCACCACTACAGCAGCTCGGCGTCCGTAGTGCTCCAAGACGACCGGCTCTGACTTCGACATCTCCACGACCTCGGAGAGTTTTTCACGTGCCTTGCTGACCGAGATTTTGCTCATACGCAGATTGTACAACATCTGTCTCTGTTTTGTACAAAATCGTGTCGGAGACCCGACG
>JANWIR010000091.1 GCA_025449805.1 Acidimicrobiales bacterium
GTCACCGACACCGGAGACGCGGTCATTCACGTCACCGGCGGCAAATGGACGACCTATCGCCAGATGGCCGAAGACGCCGTTGACGCGTTGGCACCCTACGTGGCGTCGCTGCCCAAGGTGCGCACGACGAGCCTGGCGCTGCACGGGGTGTCGTCGTGGCGGCCCACCACGTCGCTCGAGAACCACCTCTACCAACGCTTCGGCGGTGACGCCCCCGCGCTGATGGCCCTCATCGCCAATGACGCGTCCCTCGGCGAGACCGTAATTGACGGGCAACCCTACGTGGGGGCGGAGTTCGTGTACGCCGTGACCCACGAGATGGCCATCTCGCTCACCGACCTCCTCACGCGTCGCACCCGAGCACACCAGCACGACGCCCGCACCACACTGGCCGCGGCGGCCCGTATTGCGGGCCTGGTCGCGCCCGTCGCCCAGTGGAGCGACGATGAGGTTGAACGGCAAGTCGCCAACTATCGATCCCTCGTGCAGCGCGAATTCCACGCGGCCGGTCTCGCGGTGGACCACGACTAACCGGCGCTGCTCCCGACGCCGACCTCACCGGTCGGACGTAGTTAACGCTCAGTGCGTTGGCGGTAACGCTTTCGTCGCCGAGCGCTCGGGCGCGAACGACGTTCTACCACGGCATCTCGTCACGGTCGCACTGAACGAGAATGAACCTCGTGACTAAGTCGATGCCGAATGACTTTCCGAGTGACGTCGTTGCGCCACCGGTCGACGACGAACTCGCGAGCGCGCTGGCCACCCTCGGTCTTTCCTTCAGCGTCGACGCCGCGCAGCGCGCCGAGCACGGGCGCGACTGGTGGCCGCTCTCCATTCCGCTCACCGAGCGTGGTGAGGTTCGCGCGTGGCCGGGAGCGGTCGTGCGCGCGCGCTCGAGTCACGACGTCGCCGCCACTCTGGCCCTGGCCCGGAAACTACAACGCAGCGTGACCGTACAGGGCGGCCGCTCCAGTGTGGTGGGTGGCGCCACCGCCGCCGAGGGTGGCCTCGCGCTGGACCTAACCGCAATGCATCGAGTCCTCGCGATTGATGAGGTCGCCGGCACCGTGCGCGTGGAAGCTGGGTGCCGGGGCCCAGAACTCGAGGCCGCGTTGTCGTCACGCGGCTTGACGATTGGTCACTTTCCCCAGTCGTTCGATCTCGCTTCCGTCGGTGGCTGGCTCGCGTGTCGTGGCGCGGGTCAATACTCCAATCGCTACGGAAAAATTGAGGACATCGTTCGGGGACTTCGCGTGATCCTCGCCGACGGGTCCGACGTCGAACTGGGCGCGCATGGACCTCGCCAAGCGCTCGGCCCCGACCTCGTTCAACTCTTCGTTGGTAGTGAGGGAACGCTGGGCGTCATCACCGAGGCGACGCTGGTCGCGCGTCGCCGGCCCCCGTACGAGCGGCGCGCGGCCTACGCCTTCGCGAGTTTCACCGAGGGGCTCGAGGCGTGCCGACGGATCCTCCAGCGTGACGCGCACCCCGCGGTCCTGCGCCTCTACGACGCGATTGAGTCTCGTCGGAGTTTTGACGACGAGCGCTGCGTCGTGATCGTGCTCGACGAGGGCGAATCACTCTTCGTCGACGCCACGATGGCGATCGTTGAGGCCGAGTGTCAATCGGCGACGTCCCTCGACGAGGGACTGGTCGCGCGCTGGCTCGAACACCGCAACGACGTGGGCGCCCTCGCACCCCTCTGGCAAGGTGGTCTCGTCGTCGACACCATCGAGGTCGCCGGGCCCTGGTCGACGCTGGCCGCGCTCAGCGACGCCGTGTTGTCCTCACTGCGCGCCCTACCGGAGATGCTCGTCGCGTCGGTTCACCAGTCCCACGCCTACCTCGACGGGGCCTGTTTGTACTTCACGTTCGCCGGACGACCCGCGGGCGACGTCGAGAACTTTTATCGCGGCGCGTGGGACGCGGCGTCGCGAGTCGTCGTGGCGCAGGGCGCGGCCCTTAGCCACCACCACGGCGTGGGGCGAAACCGCGCGCGCTTTATGCGCGACGCGCTCGGGACGGCCCATCCGATGCTCGTAGCCTTGAAGCAGATGCTCGATCCTCAGAACCTATTGAACCCGGGCGTACTCGGCGTCGGTGGCGATCCCTGGTGAGGGCCCTAACGATCGACGTCGGCACGTCCTCAGTGCGCAGTGCCCTCGTCGGTGACGACGGCCACGTGGGCCACGTGACACAACAACCGCTGACCTTGCGCTCGCCCTCGCCGGGCGAGGTCGAACTCGACGCGAACGAAATTGCCTCGGTCGCGCTCGAGTTGGCGCGCGCAACGCTCCGTGACGGTGGTCCCGCGGAGCTCGTCGCGATCACCAACCAACGCGCTACCACCATTGTGTTCGATCACCGCACCGGTCAACCCGTGGGTCCAGCCCTTGGTTGGCAGGACCTACGCACCGTCGTTGACTGCCTGGTGTTGCAAGGTGAGGGGATCCGCCTCGCGCCGAATCAGTCGGCGACCAAAGCGGCGTGGTTGGTGAAACAAAGTGGCGCTGCGCTCGAACACCTGCGCATGGCCACCATTGAAACCTGGATCGCGTGGCACCTCAGTCAAGGCGCGGCGTTCGTCACCGATCGCTCCAACGCCAGCGTCACCGGCCTCGTGCGTCGAGACCTCGCCTCGTGGGACCTCGAACTCGCCGCACGGCTGGACCTGCCCCCGACCATGTTCGCCTCCTTGGTCGACACCATGGGACCGTGCGCGCGCGCCAGCGCCCTGAACGGCGCGCCCCCCATCGTGGGACTGGTCGGCGATCAGCCCGCGTCGTTGTTCGGTCAGTCGCTAGTGAACGCCGGCGCCAAAATCACCTTCGGTACGGGCGCGATGCTCGATATGGTTTCGGGTGCGGTCGCACCCGCAACGATGACGCGCTTTGAGTCGGGTTGTTTTCCGACCGTGATGCGCAGTCGTGGCGGCGTCGTGACCTGGGGCATTGAAGCGATTGTCTTGAGCGCGGGATCCTGCGTGCAGTGGCTCCGTGACGAACTCGGACTTCTCGACGACGTTCATGACAGCAGCGCCCTCGCCGAAAGCGTGGCGAGCGCCGACGGTGTCGCCTTCGTGCCGGCGTTCAATGGACTGGGAACCCCCCAGTGGGACTTCGGCGCCCGAGGTGCCTTCTTCGGTCTCACCAGGGGTAGCTCAAAGGCCCACTTGGTGCGCGCCGTCCTCGACGGGATCGCCCAGCGCGGCGTCGACCTCGTCGACGCCGCCGAGACTCACCTACCCACTGCACTCGATGAACTTCGCGTCGACGGGGGAATGTCCACGAACCACTACTTCGTGCAGCGCCTCGCCGATTTAGTAGGCCGACCCGTCGCGGTCAGCGCCGAACGCGAAGCCACCACGCGCGGAGCCGGGCTCATGGCCCTGGTCGGGGCGGACGCCCTCGACGGCGACGACGTGGCGTCGCTGTGGCGACCGCGCTACGTCGCCGAACCGACCCTCAGTGACGACGAACGACTGACGCAACGCGCGGAGTGGCGCCGCGTCGTCGAGCGCGCCGCGGCGACGATCCCTGAACTGAGTGCCATCGCTTTTTAGGCGTTCCACGGCGCGCGTGCGAAGGCGTCATCGCGCGAGGTGACCTCGTCCAACAAGACCTTCGAGACCATTAACGCTCGCGGCGCCGACACGGCGAGCAGTCCCGTGACCACGTCGTGGCGCGTGTACAGCGCGAGCCACTTCATCGACGCGAGATCACCGTGCACCAGCGTGACCTCGTCGTCGGGTCGAGGGTGACCGAGCATCTGAATCTTCTTGCCGTACTGATCGGACCAAAAGTAGGGCACCAGTACGCGCTCGGGCCCCACACCCTGAGTCCAGAACCGCGCGAGTTGTGCGGCGTGAAAGTTCGCCACCTCCCAGTGTTCGACGCGAATCAGCTCCTCGCCCGTGGGTCCCGGCCAGACGAAACGCGCCACGTCACCAAGGGCCGCGACGTCGTTCGCCGCCTGCAGATTGGCGTCCACCACGACACCGCCGTCAATCCGCAGTCCCGAATCCCGCAACCACCCCAACTCGAGCTCCGACCCAACGCAGGCCACCACGCCCGCCGCGTCGATGTTCTCGCCGTTCTCGAGCTCAACAACGAGGGCGCCACTGGCACCTCGCACGTCGCGGACCTGCTGGTTCGTTCGCAGGTTGACGCCGAAGTCGTCGGGCAGTCGACGCAGCCACTGCGCCGCCTGCGGCCCCACGACACCCGCGAGCGGCGCGTTCGCCACCTCCAACACGACGGTCGTGACGTCACGCGTGCGTAAGGCGGTCGCCACTTCGGCGCCCAGGAAGCCCGCGCCGATGATGACCCAGGGACGCGTCGCGTCGGCCCGCTCGAGATTCGTCAGTAGTTTCGCCAGGTCGTCGCGGGAGCGAATCGTGTGCACGTCGTCGCGCGCGCTCAACGTGAGCCGTCGAGCGCGTGCCCCCGTCGCGATTGCCACGTGTGTCGCGTCGAGACGCGACCCGTCGTCGAGCGTGACAATCTTTCCGGCCACGTCGAGGGCGACGGCGCGACGACCCAGGCGCCACTCCACGCTGTTCGCCACCGTCGAATCGTCGCGCACCAGCGTCGTGCGCGCTAGGTCCCACTTGCCGACGAGGACCTGTTTGGACAGCGGCGGACGGTCGTACGGCTCGTGGACTTCATCACCCACGATGGTCACGCGACCCTCAAAACCTTCGTGACGTAGGGCCTCCGCGAGGCGCCAACCGGCGAGTCCGGCGCCCACGATGACGACCGCCGAGTCGCGGTCTACGAGGCTCACGACGCGAACATTGCGAGCCACTGATCGCGTGACTGGGGTGCCAGGACAAAATTGCGGCCCCGCACCTCGGTCAGTGGCGCCGAGGACTCGGGTGAATAGAGGTGACCTGGGAGCAGCACCGTGTCGCCCGGCACGTTCGCCAATCGCCGTGTCAGCGTGTCGTACATCGCGTCGGCGTCGCCGCCCGGCAGATCCGTGCGACCACAACCATCAATAAAGAGCGTGTCCCCACTGATGAGTGACCCCTCGACGAGCAGGCACTGACTGCCGGGAGTGTGACCCGGGGTGTGCACCAGTGTCACCGCGACGTCGCCCACGCGCAGTACGTCGCCGTCGTCGTGGCCCACGAGGTGCTCGGCACCGACACCCGTGCGTTGCGTAATCCACGTCAGTTCGTCGTGCTGGGCGTGGATCGGCAGGTCACGCCACGTCAGAAGTTCCGCGACACCCGCGACGTCCGTGCGTCCACCGAGCGACCCCCCGACGTGATCGGGGTGGTAGTGCGTGGCCAGCACGCCAATGACGCGTAGTCCGTCGGCTTCTACGAGTTCCGCCAGTTCGACGGGTTGGTAGGCCGGGTCCACCAGAACCGCGACGCCGGCCTCCCGGTCACCGACGGCGTAGGCGAAGTTACGCATCCCCACCGCCACCGGGTCACCCAACGCGAAGTCGCGCCCGGCGAGAAATTGACGAAGGTAGAACGCGCTCATTCGTCGTCGGACAGTTTGGCGAGCCGCGGCGCGAGCTCTTCAATTTTGGCCGTCGTCCCCGCGAGACGCTGTTCGAGGTCTTCGATGATCGTCGTCGCGCGTTCAAGCTTGGCGAAGAGTTCATCGACGCTGACCTCGCCTTCGTCGAACGACGCGATTATCGCGTTGAGCTCGTCGGCCGATTCATTCCACCCACGATTGGTCATGATGATTCCTTTCCAGTCACGACGCCGGCGACCACTCCATCACTGACGCGAATTACGAGCTTCGTGCCTTCATCCACGTCGTCTCTTGAGCGTACGAGGGTTCCCGTCGACGTGGTCACAATTGACCATCCCTGGGCCAGGCGACGCTGGGGGTCGTACGCACCTAGGAGTTGACGAGTGGCGGCGAGCCACGTGGCGTTGACGTCGAGCAGTTGACGCGCTTCGCGTAGTAAGCGCTGACGCTGGGTAGCCAAGTGACGGGTTTCGCCACGGAGGCGGTCGCGCAGGGCGAACACGACGGTGCGTCGTCGCTCGCGCACGTACTCACGGGCCTCCTCGAGCAGATCATTCGCGAATCGCGCCAAGGTCTGCGCTGACTGATGCACGTGACGCGTGTGCCACTGCGCGACCATGGACACAATCTCCTCACCGAGTTTCGTCGGCGTAATCGCGCGCGCGTACGCGACCAAGTCCGCGACGGACTCGTCACCCGTGTGGCCAATGCCGGTGAACACGGGAGTGGCGCACTGGGCAATCGCCCGCGCCACGCGCTCGTCATCAAAGCACGCGAGATCGCCCTTTGAGCCACCACCACGCACCACACAGATCACGTCACGCTCGGCCTCATCGAGGCGTTCGAGCGCGCGAACAATCTGCTCGGGCGCACCGTCACCTTGCACCAAGGTCGTCACGACCGCGACGTCAAAGGCGAAGCCCGAACGCGTCAACTGACCAACGAAGTCATTGAATCCTTCGGTACCGGGACTGGCCACGAGACCGACGCGCAGGGGTACCACCGGAGCCGCGACACGCTTGTTGCGCTCGAGGAGTCCCTCACGATCGAGACGCGCAATAAGTTCCTGACGACGCCGCGCCACGTCGCCGAGGAGACCCTCAACGTCAATTTCGGTCACGGTGAAACCAATTTTTCCCTGGGGCGCGTAGACGTCGACGTACCCGAGCAACCCGACCACGGTCCCCGGCGTCAGGGTGACCCCCTCGCTCGCGAGGCGTCGCTTGAGCGGCCCCCACGCCGTCGCCCAACAGTGCGCGTTGAGCACGGGTCGTCGCGTATCCGACGCGCTACCGGCGTCAACCAGATCGAGGTAAAGGTGCGTCTTTTCGTAAACTTTGGCGACCTCGCCCCGGACCCACTGCGGACGGCGCCGGCCAAAGGCCACTTCCAGGTGGCCCGTGACGAGTTCGTAGAACTCCCCGACGTTGAGCACGACGCGCGCGGCGGACTCCGTTTCGGACACCCCGCGAGGCTACCGCTGACTTGTCACACAATTGAAATTGTCGCGTGAAAGTGCGCTGTGTCAGACTGGGTTTGGATGGTGAGTCGGCTGGGTGGTCGCGCCACGCGGCGACGCGTGGTGAGGAAAGTCGGGGCTCCAGAGGGCAGGGTGCTCGCGAAACGTGAGTCGCGGTGACGTGCAGGACAGTGCCACAGAGAATAAACCGCCGATGGCTCAGGAAACTGAGAACAGGTAAGGGTGAAACGGTGCGGTAAGAGCGCACCAGCGCACTAGGTGACTAGCGCGGCTTGGTAAACCCCACCCGGAGCAAGATCAAACACGAGAGCGTGGCCCGCGAGCTTCGCAAGGAGCACTCTCGAGGTAGATCGCATAGATGGATGACCGCCCACCTCGCCCTTGCGGCGAGGGGACAGAACCCCGCTTACAGGTCGACTCGCCATCCGCCTCAACGAAGAGACGAAAGAATGTCAGCACTTTTTCCTGAACTGCCCGCGGCCGACCCCGGCACGCCCGACACGCGCTCGCCCGCGCGCTACCTGCTCTGGCTGGCGCGCCATCAGCGCACGCTATTGACCCTGAACGCTCTGTGTGGCGTGGGCTGGATGGTCAGTCAAGCCTTACTGTGGGCCGCCGTGGGCGGCGCCATCGACCACGGCGTCACCCACCACAACACCGAAGCACTTTTCGCGTGGGTCGGGATCGTAATGGCGCTCGGACTCTTCCAAGCGGTCTGCGGCGCGTTGCGTCACCAATTCGCCGTCACCAATTGGTTGACCGCAACCTTTCGCACCATCCAAGTCATTGGTCAACGCGTCGCCGGAAACGGTTCGGCCCTCGCCGAAGAGGTCACGTCGGGTGACGTCGTGAATACCGTAGCCGCCGACGCGATGCGCATTGGTGGCGCCTTTGACGTCCTGGCGCGTTTCGCGGGATCAATTGCCTCGTGGCTGGTGGTGTCAATCATCTTGATGTCGACGTCGCTCCAATTGGGCCTCGTCGTTCTACTCGGCGTACCAATCTTGGCGACGCTCACCACACCGCTCATGCGGCCCCTGCACCGGGCCCAGGCCGCCCAACGCGACGCGGCGGGACGCCTAGCGGCCCTCGGCGCCGACACGGTCGCGGGGCTGCGGGTCTTGCGTGGGGTCGGTGGTGAGGAAGTCTTTTTAGAGAACTACCGGCGCCAGAGCCAAATTGTTCGTCGCGCGGGCGTACGCATCGCCGGACCCCAGGCCGGCCTCGAGTCCGGTCAAGTGCTGCTGCCCGCCATATTGACGGCCATCGTGACGTTTCTCGGTGCGGAGGACGTCCAGCGTGGCGTCTTGCAACCGGGCCAATTAGTGGCCTTCTTCGGTTACGCCACCTTTTTGACGACGCCCCTGCGCACCGCGGTTGAGTACGTCATTTCGACGACCCGCGCCTACGTTGGGGCGGGTCGCGTGCTGCGCGTGCTCGACGTCGCGCCCCTGGTACGCGACGCGGTCGACCCACTCCCCTGGCCCGATGGGCCCGTGACGCTGCGCGACCCGGTCAGTGGCGTCGAGCTTCGTGACGGCGTCTTCGCGGCGCTCGTCACCGAGACGCCGGCGGAGGCGACCTCGATTGCGGACCGCCTTGGTCGCTACGTCGGCGAAGGTGACGCCACGACCGTCAACGGCGTCGCATTGGCGCGCGTCGCGCTCAACGACACCCGCCGCCACGTCATCGTGAGCGAAGTCGAGCCACGTCTGTTTTCGGGTGACCTCCGCGACGAGCTTGCCCCGCACGGTGACGTCAGCGACGACCAGATACTGGGAGCCCTCGCGTCGTCGAGTGCCCTCGACGTGCTCGACGCGCTGGAGGAGGGCCTGGACAGCCACGTCGAGGAGCGAGGTCGCAGTTTCTCCGGCGGTCAGCGACAACGCCTGAGTTTGGCCCGCGCCCTCTTGAGCGACGCGCAAATCCTCATTCTCATCGAACCGACGTCGGCCGTCGACACCCACACGGAGGCTCGAATCGCGCAGCGACTGCGCGCGTCGCGCGCCGGTCGTGCCACGCTGATTGCCACGACGTCGCCCTTGCTTCTCGAGTCCGTCGACGAGGTCATCCTCGTCGTGAACGGTGTCGTCATCGATCGCGGTCGCCACGACGATCTGGTAGCGCGCAGCGCCGTCTACCGCCAGATCGTTCTGCGCGAGGAGGGCTGATGCAACTACCTATCGCCACCAATCTCGAGGTTCGCGAGTACGCGCGACGCAGCGTGCGTCGACACGCGCGGGCCTTTGCCGTGATGCTGAGCCTCTACGGCGTCGCGTCGATCGCCTCGCTCGTGCCGGCCTGGGTGATCGGCAAAATAACGAACTTCGCCACGGCGCACCAACTGACCAGCACGCGCGTGACGGACTACGTACTTATCCTCCTGGCGTCGAGTGTGTCCTATGGGGTCATCACGTACCTCGCCCGTCGACGTAGCTACGTCCTCGGCGAGACCATCTTCGCCGAGCTTCGTGAGAACTTCCTCGCCAGCGTGCTGGCGCTGCCCCTCGTGGAGGTCGAACGAGCCGGCACCGGTGACTTGTTGAGTCGTACGACCAACGACGTCGAAGCGCTCGCGCGTACGGTGCGCTTCGCGCTACCGGAATGGCTGGTCGCCATGGTCCAAGCGCTCTTGACCTTTGTCGCGATGATTTTAGTGAGTCCCAAAGCGTCCATCATGAGCGTGGTGTCGTTGCCGATTCTCTTTTTTTCGACGCGCCACTACCTGCGGTACGCCGGACCCGGCTACCGACGAGAACGGATGAGTTACGCCACGCTCTCGGGCACGGTGGCCGAAACCGCCGAAGGTGCGCGCACGATTGACGCCCATCGCTTGAGCAGCCGACAGCACCGTCGTATCAACGACAACGTTCGCGAGTCGTTCTACGCGGAGAAGTACACCCTACGAATGCGCGTCGTGTGGTTCCCCATCGTCGAATCGGCCTTCGCACTCGCCGTAGCGGCGACGTTGGCCTGGTGTGGCTGGCTGGCGATTCACCACCAACTGAGCCTCGGTGCCGCGACCACGGTGACGCTGTACGTGGTACAGATCAACGATCCCCTTGACCGGATTATCTCGTGGCTCGACGAACTGCAGGTCGGCCAAACGTCGCTCGCGCGCCTCGTCGGCGTGTCGACAGTACGCGACGACCGCCCTCTCGAGGGTCCGTCACCGTCGAACGAAACCATCACCGTTCGTGACGTCTCCTACGCGTACCGCAGTGGCCATGACGTCTTGCGCCACGTCTCACTCACCGTGCGGCCCGGCGAACGCCTGGCCATCGTGGGTCCCTCGGGCGCGGGCAAGTCGACGCTCGGGCGCCTGCTCGCGGGCATCGACGCACCGCGTGACGGCTCGGTACGCGTTGGCGACGTTGAACTCGCCTCGATGCCGCTCGGTCAGTTACGCTCGCACGTCGCCCTGGTCACCCAGGAACACCACGTCTTCATCGGGAGCGTGCGCGAGAACTTGGCCCTGGCCCGTCCGAGCGCCAGCGACAGTGAGCTCGAACGCGCCCTCGACGCCGTGGACGCGCTCGAGTGGGTCCGCGCCCTCGACCAGGGACTCGACACCGAACTCGGCGCCACCGGTCATCCGTTGACCCCCGCGCAGGCCCAACAGTTAGCGCTCGCGCGACTGGTGCTGAGTAATCCCCACACGCTGGTGCTCGACGAGGCCACGGCCCTGCTCGACCCGCGCGCGGCGCGTCACCTGGAACGCTCCCTCAGCGCGGTGCTGGCGGGTCGCACGGTCATCGCCATCGCGCACCGACTGCACACCGCACATGACGCGGACCGGGTGTGCGTCGTGATCGACGGCGAAGTCGCCGAACTGGGAACGCACGACGAGCTCGTCGCGCGAAACGGCGAGTACGCGGCGCTGTGGCGGAGTTGGCGAAATGAGAAACCGGCCACCTCGTAGGCTTTTCCCGTGACATCCCACTTGCGAGGCGACGAATTAGTCGCGTGCGTGCATCGCGTCACCTTGAGCCGAGGTGCACCCTTTGAAGTGACACCGCCGGTCGATCGTCCCGAAATCATTCGCCGGCGCGAGATGGCCCTCGCGCATCGCAACGCGGTCACGCGCGAACTGGCACGCGCGCACGACGACGCTCGCCAACCCAAGAACGTCACCGAGACGCGCGAACTCCTGGCGGCGGGTGCGGCACTCATCTTGATGCCGCGTCTACCCGCCGACGACGTGGGTGGGCGCGTCGCGACCGTGCACGCACTAGTGCGCGTGGGACGAATTGACGATCGCTTCACCTACGCCCCGATTTTGATTAAGAATCACGAATTCACTGAGACCTCAACAACGCGCACCATGCTCCAGGGTTCACTGGCTGCCCCCTGGCCCAGTCACGCCGTCTCGGTCAGCGGATTCGCGCCCCGAGCGACCGCGACCGTCACGCGTACGGGCGTCGCCCTCGCCCACGCGACGCGAGTCCTGGAGTCACTCGGACACGGCGACGACCGCGCTCGGGTAGGGCTCGTCGATCGCCAGCGTCAGTTGTGGTGGTGGTCATCACTCGATCCTCAATTGAAAAAATTCAACTTACGGGCCTACGACGCGCTCTACGAGACGCGCCGCGACGCGCTCCGCGCGCACGGCGAATGGCTTCGCGACGGCGGACCGTTTCCCACCGAGCCCTACTGGCATCGCGAGTGTCTGGACTGCCCCTTCGCGGTGCATTGCGAATCGGCGTTGTCCGAGCGCGACGACGTCTCGCTCGTGCGCTTTACGAGTCAGGACCAGCAGGCACTGTTGAAGCGCCACGGGGTGGCCACCCGCGCGGACCTGGCCCGACTCAACCCCGTTCGAGCCCGGGTCGCGCGCGGACGCGCCGACGCGAGCGTCGCGCCCGACGATTCATTGGAGATGACGCTCGCCACCTCCTTTGATCGCCTCGACGAACTCATCTATCGCGCCCGTGCCCACCGAGCGGGCACGCCGTTACGCGCGGTCGCCGCCCAGGAGATGGCCATCGCGGTGGCGGACGTTGAGGTTGACGTCGACATGGAGAGCTACGAGGACGCTACCTACCTGTGGGGGGCGGTCGTTACCTGCAAAACGCCGGTCGCCGGGGTGCGCGAGGGCTATCACGCCTTCGTTGAGTGGGGTCCCTTGACGCTGGAGCGCGAGGCCCGTAATTTTGCGCGCTTCTGGCGTTGGCTGACCGAACTTCAGTCGCACGCGCGCGCCGCCGATAAGACCTTCGCCGCGTACTGCTTTTGGGCCAACGCCGAAGACGGCGCGATGAACCGCGCGGTGAGCGCCGATCTCGACGACGGGCCCACCCTGGCCGACCTCGAAGCGTTTCGTTCGGCGTCGCCCGCGTGTTGGATCGACGTGCACGACGTGGTCAAGCGGCGCGTTCAAACTGAGGGCCCCCTCGGACTGAAGGCGCTCGCCAGCGCCGCCGGATTCACGTGGCGAGATGAGAATCCCAGTGGCGAGGCCTCTATCCTCTGGTACGAGGTCGCCGTCGGCGCCGACGCCGAGGCCGCCGCACGCTCACGCCAACGGCTGTTGGATTACAACGAAGACGACTGCCGCGCCACGCGCGCGCTGCGCGACTGGCTGAATAATGGCGCCCGAGACCTGCCGCACCGCGACGACGTTGGGTGGTCGACTTGAGCGAGGCGCGGCGCCCGCGCCGACGGTTCTCCGCCGGACCCAGCCTCGTTGGCGCGATGGCCAGCGTCGTCAGCCTCGGTCTCGCGGTGCTCGGTGCGGTCGCGCTCAGCGAGCTGGCCGCTCGCCATTTCGCGTCAGGTACGACACTCCTAGTCCTCGTCATCGCGGGGCGTGGGACGCTCAACGTGGCACTCGACGCGTGGAGCGGCCGGCAGGGCGCACGCGTACTCGCGCGCGAACGGCACCACGTACTCGACGTACTTCACGTGCCGCGTGCGCGCGACGAGGCCCAAAGTGACCTGGCCTGGGCCCTCGAGCAGGTCGCGGGCGCCGACGAGTTGGCCCGCCTACGCACCAGCGCCGCGGTCTCGTTACTCGCGATCGTCATTCTCTTTCTCAGCGCGGGATGGCTAGCGACCGCGATAACGCTCGGACTCGTCGCCCTAGCGGTACCGCTCTACCAGCGCGCGGGACGCCGTAGTGAGGCGCTCGCGCAGGAGTACCAGCGTCGGCGCGCCCAGCTCGAAGCGCGCCAACTCGAGGTACTCCGACACGCCCCCGAACTGCGCGGGCTCGGGGCCCTCGACTACGGGGCGCGCGAGATTGGCGCGTACTCCGAGCGTGAGCACGAGGCCGCGTTACGCGCCATCCGC
Organism: Acidimicrobiales bacterium; assembly: GCA_025449805.1. Lineage (GTDB taxonomy): Bacteria > Actinomycetota > Acidimicrobiia > Acidimicrobiales > RAAP-2 > RAAP-2. The sequence goes on from JANWIR010000091.1 coordinate 13,267, forward strand.
GTGGCGCTCGAATCCTCCCTGGTTACCGAGTTCCTGAGCGGCGTCAGTGTCGGACTCGTCGCGATGGTGGTGGGTTTCGCCCTCTTAGGTGGGCACGTCTCCCTGGTACGCGCGCTCATTGCGGTCTTCGTGACGGCCGAGCTCTTCGGCGCGATTCGCCGCTACGGTGTCGAATTCCATCGTCGCGACGACGCCACACGGGCGGCGCGCCTACTGCAGCGACCCGGAAGGTCACGCGACGAGGGTGCCGCCTACGTAGAGGCCCAGAACCTCGTGACGGCGACCAATCCCCACCCCGTGTCGCTACGCGCCGAGCCGGGCGCTCGCGTGGTGATCAGCGGCCCTTCGGGGGTGGGTAAAACCACCTTGCTCGAAACGCTGCTCGGGTGGCGCGAGGCCCAGGCGGGCGACGTGGTTCGCCCCGCAACGGGCGTGGGCGTCGTGCGCGCGACGAGCCGCCTTCTCTCGGGTTCGCTACGCGACAACGTGGCGCTGGGCCGTAACGTCACCGACGACGAGCTGTACGCGTTGCTCAGTGAGCTCGGACTCGACGGCGAACGATTCCGGGACCTCTCGCGCGTCCTCCTCGCTGACGGACGCGGACTGAGCGACGGTGAACGCGTTCGCGTGGTCCTCGCGCGCGCGTTTATCCAAGGCGTCTCGACCCTCGTCATCGACGACGTCGCGGGGCTTCTCGACGAAACGAGCCGTCAAGCGGTGCGCGACGCTATTGAACGACGGGCCCACCTCACGATTATTGAGGCGAGCGTTGACCGTCCTTTAGTGACCTCCCCAACACTGGAGTTGGTGCTGAGCCGATGAGTGGTGCACGGACCCTACGTCGATGGCTTCGTCGAGCTCAGCCGTCCCCTCGCGCGCTGGTGCGGGCACTCGTGAACGGCGCCGTCGCCACCGTCGCCAGCGTCGCGTTGTTAGTCGGCGCCGTCGGACTTCTCGTCGAGAGCGCGCACCGCCCCGGGTTGCGCGCGGTGGCGGTCGCGCTCGTCGCCATCGAGCTCGTGGCTTTTGCGCGTTCACCACTGCGTTTCGCGGAGCGCATGAGCGCGCATCGCCTCGGCTACGACGCTGTCACGACGTGGCGACGGTGGCTCGTTCGTCGCGTCGGAGCACTCGATTACTCGCGGTGGCGACACTTGGCGCTCGGTGACGTACTCGAGCGCTCGTTGCGCGACACCGACGAGCTTCAAGGTCTCTGGTTGCGCGGCGTCATCCCCTTGATCGACACCGCCGTCGTGCTGCTCCTGGGCGACCTCGTCGTCGCCCTGCTCGCGCCCCTGGGCGCGTGGTGGCGCGTCGCGCTACAACTCGTCGTGGTGCAGTTGTTCGCCGCGGGCGCGCTGTGGCTAGTAACCCGCGAAGCGCTACGGCGCGATCGCGCGTTGCGTCACGCTCGCGCCACGTACCGAGCCGAACTGTTGGAGCTTGGTGCCGTTACGCCTGAACTATTGCTCCTCGGACGCGAGCACTTCGCCCGCGCTCGCCTCGCGCACGTGCAAGGTCCCCTCGTCGACGCGGAACGACGAGTGCGACGAACTCGTCTCAGCGCGGGGCTTATCGTCGCTCTCGCCGGGGCGCTCAGCGTCACGGCGTTGATCGAGCACCCACGCGCCGCGCTGCGGTGGAGCGTCGTCGTGGGGGCCTACTGCGTGACCGTTCTCGAATCGCTGAACGTGTTGCGCACCAGTTTTGACGCGCTCGTCGCGGTCAGTGGCGGCGCCGAGCGACTCGACGCCCTCGACAACGCGCCCCTCATCGGCACCGCGACCTGGCCGGGCGACGCCGTCCTCGAGGTCGAGTCCCTCACCGTCGCCGAGGACGACCGCGTCCTCGTCGCGGACGTGACGTTCTCGTTGGCGCCGGGTCGCCGAATTGCCATCACCGGTGTGTCGGGCACCGGTAAGTCGACCCTGTTGCGGGCGCTCGCCGGACTCGACGCGCCGCGTGCGGGCCAGGTGCGTTTCGGCGGCGTGGCGGTACGCGAGTTCGCCGAACACGAACTACGCGCGCACGTCGCGTACGTGCCGAGTGAACCGGGCTTCGCGCGGGGCTACGCCGTTGACGTGGCCACCTTGGGTCGCGGCGAGGCGTCCGTCGCGCGGTCGCTGCTCGCACGTCTCGGTCTCGTGGTTGAGTCCGACACCTGGTTTGACGATCTGTCGCGCGGCGAATTGGCGCGCGTCGCCATCGTGCGCGCGCTGGTGACGCACCCCCAGGTCGTCATTTTGGACGAGCCCACGGCCGGACTCGGCGCGCGCGAAACGGCCGCCGTCCTCGCCGTACTGACCGACCTCGGCGTCAGCGTCGTCGTCGCTACCCACGACCCGCTGGTGCGGGCGTGGTGTGACGACGTCGTGTCCCTCGAACTTTTGACCTAACCGTTGATGGTACGCATTCCGGCGGCGTGGTAGCGATCGCCGGCGACGGCGCTGCGCGGTACTGCGCGCTCCAGGTCCGCGAGGTCTTGTTCGCTGAGGGTGAGCGCACTGGCGGCCACGTTCTCGCGCAGCCACTTGCGACGCTTGGTGCCGGGAATGGCCACGACGTCCTCGCCTTGGGCGAGCACCCACGCCAACGCCAGCTGGGCCACGCTGACGCCCTTGGTCGCGGCCAACGCCTCGAGGTTCTTCACCAGTGCCAGGTTGTGCTCGTACGCCTCGCCGCTAAAGCGGGGGTGATTCTTGCGGTAGTCACCGTCGGTGGTGGCTTCACGATTCGCCGACTCCCCGGTTAAAAATCCTCGACCCAGCGGACTGTAGGCCACGAAACCAATCCCCAAGCGGCGACAGGCGTCGAGCACGCCGTCCTCGGGATCACGGGTCCACAACGAATACTCGCTCTGCAGCGCGCACACCGGGTGCACCGCGTGGGCGCGTTCGAGCGTCGCGACGGAGGCCTCCGAGATCCCGAGGTGGCGCACCTTACCGGCCTCGACCAGTGATTTCATTGCGCCCCAGGTCTCCTCGACCGGTACCGCACGGTCGACGCGGTGCTGGTAGTAGAGATCGATGTACTCAACCCCGAGCCGGCGCAGCGACGCGTCACAGGCCGCCACGACGTACTCGGGCGATCCGTTGATACCAATGAACGAGCCGTCTTGCCCACGTTGATTACCGAACTTGGTGGCGAGCACGACCTCCTCACGGCGATCCTTGATGGCGCGCCCCACCAACTCTTCGTTGACGAAGGGCCCGTACATATCGGCCGTGTCGAGGAAGTTCACGCCCGCGTCGAGGGCTTCGTGGATTGTCGCGATGGACTCCGCGTCGTCGCCGACACCATAGAACTCGCTCATTCCCATGCAGCCAAGTCCCTGCTCGGAGACCTCTAATCCCTGTCCCAGACGTCGACGATTCACGGTAGCTCCTATGTGAAATTGCTCACAATCCCTCGATTGTGCGCCTCCTGATTTACTCTAATAGTCACGGTCGCGGTAATTTTTTCCTATTGGCTGGGGGGGCCAAACATCGAGGGCCCGTCTGTTTCGTTACGAAACAGACGGGCTTCGTTGTCTCTAGACCTCGTCGCGCACCGGGACCACGGCGTTAAAGCGCACGAGTGACGGCGTACCCGATCGCACGCCAATCGTCGTCAAGGACGCGTTGTCGAGGCGCGTGCGCCACGCGACCGAACCCGCCACGCCCAACGCCCACGTCGTCGCCGATTTGATCGGCGACACGTGACTCACGATGGCGAGGTGCTCGTCGCTGCGGTGGAGGTAACTTTCGACATCGGCCAAGAGTGCGTCGAGCGCGCCGTGCACGCGCGCGTCCACCGCGGCGAGCGACTCACCCCCGTCAAAGGCGACGTCGTGATCGTGCTCAAAGGCTCGCCACTGTTCACCGGAGACCTCGTGCAGTGGTCGTCCGTCCCAGTGGCCGTAGTCGACCTCGATGAAGGCGTCGTGCACGACGGCACTCAAGTGCGGCAACGCCAGCGCGGCCGTGCGTCGAGCGCGCGACAGGGGCGAGGTCCAGACCTCGCGCACCCCGTCGAGCGCGGCGCGCAGTGCCACGGCTTGGCGTTCACCAAACGCGGTGAGGTCAGGGTCACTTCGCCCAACTAAGAGGCCCTGGGCGTTGGTGGTGGTCTGACCGTGGCGAATGAAAATAATCACGGCAACAGTACGCGCCCACACTCGGGACAGACGAAGGTCAATTCGTGTGCTCGCTGACGCCAGCGATCACGATCCAGTGGTGAGAGCGCGATGCGGCATCCGTCACAGCGCCCGTCGAGCACCTGGGCGGCGCCCGAGCCTCCGACGCGCGCGAGTGCCGCGTCGTAGGCGGCGCGCGTGGCGCCACCTACGGCCGTCGCGCGCTGCTCACGGTCGGCGCGAAGCGCGCGCAACTCCTCGTCGAGGGTGGCCTGGAGGGCGTCAATCGTCGCGCGCAGTTCGCCGCGACGCGTCGCCAGCGGTTGCGCGTTCGCCGTCAACGTGGCACGCGTCGCCTCCAGCGGTTCTAATTCACTCATCAGCTCAAGTTCGTGGTCTTCGCTCGTGCGCAGCAACGCGTTAATCGAGTCGAGCTCGTGCTGGAGAGCGGTGAGCTCTCGGGCATTCGCGGTGGAGGCATCCAATTTGGTGCGAAGGGCCTCGTGGCGCGCGCGTAGTCGTTCGGACTCGAGGGCCGCCTCGGCCGCCGCCGCGCGTAGGGGCGCCAGCACCTCGTCGCCGGCGCGCAACTGCTGAGCCATGGCACGAAGTTCCTCTTCGACCGCCGCCAACTCACCGAGTTCGGGGAGGTGACTGCGCTGACTCACCACCCGCTCAATCCAACGATCGGCCTCCATCAACGCGCGTAGCGCTTCGAGTTCACTCACGCGTCAAAGTCTCGCACGTGCTCAAAATAGGCAGAGTCGAAGAGCTTCGCTAACGCCGCCGCGAGCGCCGGTTCGGCGCGGGCCAGTGCATCCTCGCGCGCGAACCAAAACACGTCGGGGCTCTCGTCGGGCGGTGGCGTGGGATCGAGCGGTTCGGCGAGCAGGAGGTAACGAAGGTCGTAGTGCGTGTGACCGCGCGGACCCGGGTGCACGTCAACGTGAAAGAGCACCGACGGCGCAAGGTGGCGCGCGACGAGACCGGTCTCCTCAAAGGTTTCGCGCACGGCCGCCTCTTCGGGGGTCTCACCCGCGTCGACGTGGCCGCCAGGTTGGACCCAGATTCCCAGGCGACGATGGCGGTGCAAAATCACGCCCCGACGCGACACGACGAAGGCCGACGCCGTGACGTGGTGGTCGTTCGCCTGCTCCGCGAAGACGTCGTCACCCCAGCTCAAACGATCCACGGTGGCCTCGCGCGAGGTTCGTTCACGCTCGTCGACGGGTTCAATCGCGACAAGCGCCGCGCGAAGTCTGTCGAGTTCAGTCACGGGCCCCGCCCAATCGTCGCAGCGACGCCGGCAGCGTCACGCGGCCGTCGGCCATGGCGCCACGACCGTCGCCGACCGGTTCGCCGTACACGAGGCGAGCCGGTACCAGTCCACCCCACACCTCGAGCGCGAGATCGTCCTCGTCATCGTCGGTCGGACCGTCAGAGACCTTCCCGGCGCCTTCGTCGATGGTGAGGGCCACCACCAACGTCAGTCGCAGTTCGCGCTGCGTGGCCGGTCGAACCTCGCGCGAACGTCCCGCCAGGGCGTGATCGACCAGGAGGTCGAGGACTCGTCGCTTCTCGTCGAGGTCACTGATTTCGCGACACGGCCCCACCACGACCGCCGAGCGGTAGGCGACCGATGATTCGAAACCACTGCGCGCGAGTCGAAGTCCGTCGTAAATCGTCGCGGTGGCGACGGTGCGCTCCTGGGCGAGCGTCGCGCGCAGCAACGCGTTCGACTGGCTGCCGTGCAAATACAGCGTCGACCCTTCGCGCGCGTGCAGCGTCGCCAGCGCGCTCGCCAGACCGTCCACGGTGGCGCAGACGTGGCAGTAGGGCGCCTCGTCCAAGATTGCGTACAGCGTGGCCTCGTCGTAGCGGGCCTTTTCGGGAAGGCGGCGAAGTCTCGTGTGTTCGCCCGGTAGTTCGACGCTCATACGCGAAGTTCGCCCCCGAAGAAGGTCCGCGCCAGTCCCGCAATTTCGACGTTTCGCTCAAAGAGCCGCGCGTGCATCACGCCGCCTCGCGCGCTGGCCTGACGAACCGAGAGCGTGGGTGAACCCGTACGCTCCATCCACCACGGCGCGAGCGCGCACATCGCGCTGCCGGTGACGTGGTCCTCACCGAGGCCGAGGCGTGGGGCAAAGACGCGGATCGAGACGTCGACCCCCGGTCCGCCCTCGCAGACCGCGACGACGAGCGATCCGGGCACGAAGAAGAGGTCAATGGGGTTGATCGACAGTCCGCAGAGCGTCTCGTAGTCCTCGACGACCGCGATGACGCTCTGCGCCCCGGCCTGGAAGACCTCGCGGACCTCACCGAGCGCGCCGCCGAGCACCGTCGCGTCGATTGGTTCGACGTAACTGCGCGGCAGGTCCATGCCGAGGAGTCCGTCACGCAGGGCGCGTCCCGACAAGACACCCGAGCGCGTTTGAAAGTAGAACTCGCTCGTCGGCACGGCCAATTCACGCGCCAACACGTGGATCGTCGCCAGCGTCGCGTGCCCGCAGAGATCGACCTCAGTGGTCGGCGTGAACCACCGTAATGACCACTGGTCACCGACGCGGCGAACAAACGCGGTCTCCGAAACGCCCATCTCGTGGGCGATCTGTTGGAGTTCGTCGTCCGGTAACGGTCGCTCGAGGAGGATGACCACAGCGGGATTGCCGTGCTCGTGATCACCAATAAACGCGTCGACCCACCACAGGCGCGGGCCATAGGTCAAGTCGACGGAATCCACCAGAAGAGATTGCCACACCGCTCGCCCATCCTCGGTAGCCTGTCTCGGTGCGCGTGGCGACTCTCAATCTCCACGCCGGCGTCGACGGGTGGGGTCGACCCACGCGGGCTCTCGAACACGCCCTCGACCTCAACGCGGACGTGTTAATCGTGCCCGAGCTCTGGCGTGGCGACCACGACCAGGATCTCTTCGACGAACTGCGCCAGCGCGGTGGCTACGAGGGCGTCTTCGCGCCCCTCGCCCGCGCCGAACGCAATACCTCGGGACACTCCGGCCGGCGCTGGCAACCGGTCTTGGCGCACCTCAGCGGCGAACGGGGTCTGTTCTTCCAAGAGCACCGAAGTCTGAGCGGCGCGCAGCGTCGCACCCGTGCGGCGGCGACCAACCTCGAGCCCGGCCAGTGGGGACTCGGCGTCGTGACGCGCCTGCCGATCGAGGAGACTCGCGTCTTTGCCCTAGGACGTCTGCGTCGTGAGCGCGTTACCCGCGCCCTGGTACTCGCGCGCCTGACGGCGACGAACGGCTCGTTTTGGGTCGCCGGTGTCCACGGTGCGCACCTCAGTCACGGCTCGCGCCATCAGTACCGGGTGATTGGGCGCTACCTCGACGCTCTCGACCCACCCCTACCTACTCTGCTGGGTGGTGACTTCAACGCCTGGGGTCCAGTCCTGCGCGTCCTCTTGCCGGGTTGGCACGCCCTCGTGCGCGCGCGTACCTGGCCGGCGCGTCGACCGCACTCTCAAATCGACCACCTCTTCGTGCGCGGTGACTGGCGGGTCACGGGAGGCTTCGCCCAAGACGTCGGCAGTGATCACCGAGCGTTGGTGGCGGAGATCGAACTGGCCTAGTCGATCTCTTGGCCCGCGGTCTCGGGTAATCGCCGCATCAACAACAAGAGCGGCAACGTCGGTAGAAACGTCACCAACGCCGGGATGCGCAGCGACGTCACGGCGCTCGCCGACACGGTGTCGGCTACCCAGCCAAAGAAGAAGAGCCCGCTCGTGGCGCCCACGACACCCGCCATCACGACCCATCCACTCGTCGTCGCGCGCATGCGGTGCGGGAAGATTTCGGTACTTAGGGCCGCCGCGGCCGGCGCCAGTAGTCCGGCGGCGAAGACTCCCGCCATGTAGCCCACGATGAACGACGAGCGACCCCCGCTGTAGGCGAGGCAGGCCGTGAAGGTGCTCGCGACGGCCCCGAGAACCACCGTCGCGCGACGGCCCACTCGGCCCGAGAGCGCCCGACTCGTGAGTAGTCCCCCAAGTCCGGTGAGCGCACTGAGCGCCACGACGGTGGCGACGACGTGGGGGGCTAGGCGTAACACTCCTTCGCCGTAAACGAAGGCGAAGCCATTAGCGGGTCCCGAAATGGCGCCGACACCAAAGGAGATCGCCGCAACCGCGTAGAGCCGCGGACGCCACTCACGGTGCACGGCGCCCACCCGCGTCAAGAGCAACTCGTCGCGGCGGTGCGTCGGCTCGGGCAACGACGTCGTCAAACGTGGCAACACCACCAGTGGCACGAGCGCGAGGGCGAAGAGCCACCGAAAAGAGGTCGATCCCCGGATGAAACCGTGGAGCACCGCCGACAGACCCGCGCCCGATCCGGCGCCGGCCGCGATGATCACCAGACGATGAATGCGTCGCGACGTGGACGACAACTCGACAGTGACGACTTGGGTCAAGGTCGACGTCGCTGAAAGCAGGGGTCGCGCCAGGGCGAAGCAGGCCACGAAGAACCAGTAGGAAGGACTCAGTGAAGCCAACGCCGTGATCAGCAGGCCCGCCCAAAGAGTTCGTCGCAACACCACGACGCGACCCAATCGGTCGGCCAACGCGGCGAGTGGCAGCGACGCGAGGCTGGCCAGTCGCAGCACGGCGAGTCCGACGCCCAAGATTGATCCCGACAGACCGACGACGCTCTGGAGCGTCTTCGCGCTGGTGTGATGTCCGAAATGGTGGGCCACGTCGTTGAGCGAAGCCACCGCGCCAAACTGCGCGAAGCCCGACGCCATCGCGATGAAGAACAGCACCCACGTGACGCGCGTGACGCGCGTCGCTGCGCTTGGCTCAACCAAGTTGCACGCTCTCATCAACCATGACGAGCGTCTTACCGTGGTTGCCGCCGCTGAAGAGCAGATTCAGCGCGTCGGGTGCGCTCGCCAGCCCCTCGACCACGTGTTCGCGGTGACGGAGAGTACCCGCGTGGACCATGGTGGCGAGCTCGATCTGCGCCTCGAGGAATCGCGACGCGAAATCGAGAATGATGAACCCCTCCATGCGACCGCGCCGCACGATGAGCATCGAGGAGTTCCGAAGCCCGCCACGCTCGCCGACCTCGTTGTACTGCGAGATTGCGCCACACAGCACCACGCGCCCGTGCATCGCGAGACTGCCGAGGACCGCGTCGAGGACGTCGCCGCCGACGTTATCGAAGTAGAGGTCGACGCCCTTGGGGGCCACCTCGTGCAGACGTCGCGCGAGATTTCCCTCGCGGTAATCGAGGCACGCGTCGAATCCGTAGTACTCGACAACTTCCGCGCACTTCTCGGGCCCCCCGGCGACCCCGATGACCTTGCTCGCACCGCGCGCTTTGGCAATCTGGCCGACCACCGACCCGGTCGCGCCGGCCGCGCCCGAGACCACCACGACGTCGCCCTCCTTGAGCTGACCGATTTCGAGCAGGCCGAAGTAGGCCGTGACGCCCGTCACGCCCAACACGTTCATCACCGTCGCGAGGTCGAGTCCCATACCCGTGGGTAGAACCGAAAAGGAATTGTCCGCGGTCGCGAGGACCCACTCCTGCCAACCCGTCATGCCAAACACGACGTCGCCAATTTGGTACCGCTCGCTACGACTGTCGACGACGATGCCCGTGCCACTCCCGCGCACCACTTCGCCAATCGCAATCGGGGGCAGGTAACCCGGCGCGTCGTTCATCCAGGTGCGAATCGTTGGGTCAATCGAGAGCATCGCTACCTTGATCAGCGCCTCGCCGTCGCCACAGGTCGGCCGCGGCGTGCTCACCAGCGTGGTGGTTGACGCGTCAATGAGTCCCGCCGGTCGCTGCGCCAAAAGAATCTGCTGATTGTCCACGTTCGCCCCAGTCTCGTACCGCAACCCTAATGGGGTCATTGGTCCCCCTCGAAGTGACGCGTTGACCACCCGCCGGTGCGCCTGCTAGAGAAGTGAACAACGAAAGGAGTCACGTGGCGCGTCGCCGGAGTCTTCGCAGTGAGTTGTACCGCGACGCGCGGTTACTGGGCGATCTCCAGGCCGCGAGCCACGGGCCGGGCGCCTACGCCACGCGCTACGTCCGTCGCAAGGTCTACGCCCGGACGAACACCTTTACGCATTCAATTCTTCGCTCCATCAACCTGTCGAAATAGTTCCTGCCGTAACGACGAACGGCGCGTCCGAGGAGCAAAAACCCCTCGGACGCGCCGCGTCAAGTACAACGTCGTTACTTCAGCCAGGCCGGAATCGAGGGTGCAACGGCCTTGGTGTTCACGACGGGGCCCGAGCCCGAGTCCGTCGTGTAGACCTGACCGTTGAGCGCGGTCGTCGCCGAGGCACTGGTCACGGTGACGAGGTAACCGCCACTGAGACCCTGGTGGTTCGTTGGCGTGTACGTAAGTGGCGTGAGTGCCGGCGTCTGCTTCAAGGTGAGGTGCGTCAGCGTCTTTAAGAAGCTCGCGCGCGTCACGTTCTTACCGGTCGCCTTCAGCGTTTCCACGAACGCGACGGCAAATCCGATGCCGTAGGCCATGTTGCCCGTAATGGGTGAGGTAGCCGTGAAGTTCGGGAAGTCCGTCTTGTCCGCCAGCAGCACCTTGCGGTCCCACGCGTTCCACGCGTTCTTCGACGTCGAGGCGGGCAGGTAGCTGAAACTCACGGCGCCGATTTCAGGGTCAGGAATCGGGAGGCTCGCGAAGGGTGCGTCCACGGTGACCGGGTCCGAACCGACACTGGAGATGATCCAGTGCGGCGAGTAGCCCATCTTGAGCGCAGCGCCGAGCGTCGCGTCCGTGGCACCGGGAATCGTGTCGAGCACGACCACGGTGCACTTGTCACTCTGGAAACGCGCGACGTAGGGCGCGATCGAGGCACCTTGGGTGACGACCAACGCACCGACGCTGTAGAGCTGCTCGTCGATTGGTGTGACACCACCGGCTACGAGGCCCGCAAGGCCGTCCGCACCGAAGTCATCGCCCTGTCCGAGGTAGCAGACGTTGTCCTTGGGGTACGTCGCCGCAATGTACTTCGCGAAGATCTTGCCTTCCTCGTTGTACGAGGACTGCCATCCAAAGAGGCCCGGGTACTTCGTCGGGTTGTTCCAGTCACGCGAACCGGAGTTCACGTACAACTGAGGCACGTGGTTCGCGTTCAGCAGTGTGCGCACCGAGTCCTGCGTCGGCGTACCGAGCGAGCCCACGGTCGCGAAGATTCCCGCCGACAAGAGCGCGCGCGTCTGGGTGGCTGTGTTGGGTGTACCCGTGCAGCCAAAGCCCGGCGTGCCGTAGCAGTCGTCCTTACGGAGGTACTTGATCTTTCGACCGTTTACGCCGCCTTTGCTATTGACGTAATTGAAGACAGCGTTCGCCGCCTTCGACACGTCGCTATAGCCCGACGACGCGATACCGGTCAGTGGCACGGTCGCGCCGATGGTGATCTGCTTGGCGGTCACGCCCGGCGTCTTAGGTGAGGCACCCGCGAGCCCCGACGTACCGAACGTCATGACCCCCGCGCACAACATCATCGCGACACCGGCGCTTAGCCGACGACTTGATTTCTTTTGACTCACTTAATTTTCCCCCTGGAATATTGGAACTGCTCTGGTACCGCTCACGCCTCAGCGTAGGTCTCCTTAGGTGGTGACGCAACGTCGCCCCTCTTCGACGCGCGTTGGCGACGCAACGTGTAGTACACGCCCGCCACGCCACGCGGCGCGAGCATCATCGTCACGATGAGTAGCCCACCGAAGATGATGCCGTTGAGTTGACTGGCAAAGTTGCCCTGAGGATTTAGACCGGTCTGGTTCGTGATCCAGTTGATGACGTTGGTGGAGTAGGCGTAAACGAGCCCACCGATCAACGCCCCCGGAATAGTGCCGATGCCGCCAATCACGATGACCGAGAGAATAACGATAGAGAGCGCGAACGAGTAGGTCGCGGGCGTCACCGAATTATTGAGGAAGGTCCATAGCGCCCCACCGAGTGCGGCGTACGCCGAGGAGATCACGAAGGCCAACACGCGCGTCCGGTTTAGATTGACGCCCACCAGTTCGGCCGCTACCTCGTTGTCGCGCACCAAGCGCATGGCGCGACCCACACGACTCGAAAAGAGATTCGCCATGAAAAAGAACGCGACGCCGGCCGCGACGATGGTGATATCGGTCAACCACAGAGTGCTTGACGTCAACGACGACGTGCCGTGCACGAAGAGGGCATTTAACCAGTGCGGAGGGTTGGCGGCGTTCGGGAGTTGGAGACCACCGTCACCACCGGTCCAGGAGTTGAAGTAGGTCAAGATTGCGGGAAACGCGACGGCGAAGGCGAGCGTCATGCCCGCCAGATACGGTCCGCGTAGACGCGTGGCGGGTAGACCGAGCAAGAAACCCACGAGGGCGCCGGCGACGACCGACAGCAGAAGCGTCACCGCGATGGGGGTCGTGGCGTGATGGTTCGACCAGATGGCCATCGTGAACGCGCCCACGCCCATAAAAGCGCCGTTACCGATCGACACCTGACCCGAGACGCCGGTAAGGAATGAAAGCCCCACCAACGTCACGGCCATGGCGGCGCCCGTGGCCAAATTGAAGTCCGTCGTCGATGAGAAGAAGAAGGTCGCCACCAGCGTCACCGAAACGACCATGGTCGAGGTGGCCGCCCGAGTCAGGACCGGGCGCGCGCGTCGCAGTTCCGAAGGAAGAAGGATCAACGCGCTCGTAACCGTCAACATCATCAAGATTGCTAGGGCGACGCCGTCACGAACGCTGGGAGTGACGAGTAAGGAGAGCACCGCGACGGCGATCACGATACCCGCCGCGCTGAGACCTCGTGGTGAGCGTTGACGGTTCATACTCGCCTCGTTTTCACGGGACTGAAGACCCCATTGGGCCGGGCCATCAGTGAGACGATCAAGATGGCGAGGGCGACCAGAATGATGGCGTTGGAGTTCACGTAGTCACCCACAAACTGCAAAATGATGCCCATCACGATGCCCGCGACGATCGAACCCACGGGACTATCCAGTCCACCCACCGCCGCGGCAATAAAGCCGAAGGCGAAGATACCGTCCATCACCTGCGGCGTGAGGCCGGTGAAAAAGTTCGACGCCACCAAGATTGCGGTGATGGTCCCTACGCCGGTGGAGAGCGTCCAACCCAAAGTCAGCATGCGGTTGACGCGCACACCCAAGAGGCGCGAGACCTCCGGGGCCAGTGCCGACGCTCGCAGCTGCAGGCCGAGATTCGTGAAGCGAAAGAGTACGGCCACCGCCACCATGACGACGACGGCGGTGATGATCTGGTACAGCGAAAAGGCTGAAAGCGCGAACGGTTTGCCACTCAGATGAAAGTCGATGGGCGAAAACGGTGTCGTCAAACTGCGCGGCGTCGACGACCAGATGGCCGCGGCCACTGCTTCGAGCACGGTCAAAAAGCCCACCATCACCACTACGGGGTTGATTTCTGGTTTGCCGTAGAGGGGGCGAACCAGGACGCGTTCGGTACCGGCACCAATAAGGAACCCCACGAGAACGGCGATGACCACGCAGATCCAGTAGCCGAAGTAGTGCCCGAACGTGACCATGCCCACGTACGTCGCCAACATGGGCATCGCGCCTTGGGCGAAGTTCAAGATGCCCGTCGAACGCCAGACCAAGACGAGACTGAGGGCAACGAGGCCATAAATCACGCCGTTCGTTAAACCACCCAGTACGTCCGACGCGATCCTTGACGTGAGAAAAACGTCCATCAACGCACCATTCCAAGGTAGTACTGACGAAGCTTTTCATCCTCCGCGACCACGCTCGCGACGTCGTTCGCGACAACGTGTCCGACGTTCAAGACCACGGCGTGGTCCGCGATGCGCAAAGCCGACGAGGCGTTTTGCTCCACCAATATCACGGTGAGATTCTCGCTCGCGCATAATTCTTTGATGGTCGCCATGATCTGAGCCGTGATGAGTGGCGCCAAACCGAGCGACGGTTCATCCAGCAACAACACCGCGGGGTTGGCGATGAGGGCCCGGGCCATCGAAAGAATTTGACGCTCGCCACCCGAGAGTTGATCCGCGTGTTGACGGCGTCGTTCACCCAAAATGGGAAAGCGCTCGTACTGACTCGCGAGACTCTGTTTGGCGTCGACTTTGGCCGTCAGGGCACCGAGGCGAAGGTTTTCCTCGACCGTGAATTCGCCAATCACGCCGCGACCCTCGGGCACGTGCGCGATGCCCATACGGGCAATATCTTCGGTTTTCATGAGGGTCAGTTCGGCCCCGTCGTGCGTGATCGAGCCCGCCACGGGCGACTTCAGGCCACTGATCGTTCGAAGCAACGTTGTTTTCCCCGCGCCGTTCGCCCCGAGCACGGCGGTGATCGCGCTCGTGCGCGCCTCGAAGGTCACGTCGACGAGTGCCTTCACCGCGCCGTAGGCGACGGTCAAATCTTGGACCCGAATCACTGCGCCACCCCTAGGTAGGCCGCGACGACGGCGTCATTGTTGCGAACCTCACCGGGCGTACCTTCGGCGATGACCTCGCCAAAGTTGAGGACAACGAGTCGCTCCACGAGGGGCATGACGAATTCCATATTGTGCTCGACGAGCAACACGCCCATACTCGAACGAAGATCGAGAATCATTGCGGCGAACTCACTCAACTCTGCTTCGTCGAGGCCCGACGCCGGCTCATCGAGCATGAGCAATCGTGGTTCGCTCATCAGCGCCCGGGCCACGGAGACTTTCTTCGCGATGCCGTAGGGAATGGACGAAGGGAGCTCACTGGCCACGTCCGCCACCCCCAGTCGCGCCAAAACGTTCATCGCGTCGTCGCGCAAGCGTCGTTCGGCGCGGATTCCCCGAGGGGAGGCAACAAAACTATTCAGAAAGCCGCCGTCGGGACGCGTTTGACCACCCGCCATTACGTTTTCGAGCACGGTGCAGTGCGTAAAGAGACCCACACCTTGCAGCGTGCGCGCGATGCCGGCGCGCGAGAGTTGATTCGGACGCAAGTTGGATTTCTGAATTAAGGGATAGTGCACCGCCCCCGCCGTGGGCTTGACGAACCCGCAGGCAACGTTGAAGGCCGTTGTCTTGCCCGCACCGTTTGGTCCGATCAAGCCAACGATTTCACCCGTAGCCACACCGAAGGAAATGTCGTGTAAGGCGCGCAGGCCACCGAAGTCCACCGACACGCCCTCGAGCGCGAGGATTGGCTGTCCGGAACCGTCACTCACGGTGACGAAGATAGTGTTTTTAACGTCACCAAAAGTTCACGTGCCCAATCGCGGCGCGAGAGCGGTGGTCAACTGCGCGCCGTTGCCCGTTACCCGCACGAGTTCCGACCTAGACCGTCCCGTAGGCGACGGGCCCACTGGAGGGCGCCGTCGAGCCACCCGAAGGCTCCACCGTCACGGCCAACTCACTCGGTTTTACCTGACCCGCCATGGTGAAGGCGACCTGCGTGGGGTGCTGTCCCATAACGCCGAGCGAGACCGGCTGCCCCTTGACGATGCCCCAGAGTTGGTAGGTCTTGTCACCCGACAGCTTCGGCAACGTCGACATCACTAAGTAGCCCTGGCCACTGGGCAACATGACGAACTGCGCGAGTGGTTGGTGCGTCGCCGACGCGAGATTGACGATCAAGTGTCCCGGTGTCTCGAGGGCTGAGGCGACCGCGATCTGGCCACCGTTCGAGATCTGGCCCTGCAGGTGCGCGACGTGACTATTGGCGTTGGCCAAGCTGACACTCAAGGCGATTATTGCCGCGGCAGCACCGAACGCGGCCGAGGCGACGGCGCCACGGGCCCGGCGCGTCCACGACGGACGTCCGGTGGTAATCGAAATGACCGGCGCGACGCCGGGGGTCGTCGACGAGCGGTCGCCGCCCAACACGGGCATGGCGGTACTCGTCGCGGCGGGGCGCTCGTGAAGGCGGTCAGCAATGGAGCTCCACAGCCGCTCCGGCAAGGGTTCAACGGTGTTACCGATTGTCGCGGCGACCTGGCGGTAGGCGTCGAGCTCGCGCTGACAGGGCGCACAGCCGCTGACGTGCTCTTCGAGGGCCACCGCGGTGGGTGCGTCAATGGCGTCCAGTGCGGCAAGTTCTAAAAGATCGTAGGCATCTTCGTGGTTCATCACGACTCCACTTCTTGTACTTCGTAGTCCGAGAGCAGGTGGCGCATGCGACGCATGCCATTGCGAATCCGGCTCTTAATGGTTCCCTCTGGTTCGTCCAGTAGTTCGGCGACTTTGACGTAGGTCAGCCCTTGGAAGTAGGCCAATTCAATCGCGCGACGTTCGTCCTCGGGTAGTTCGCCGAGCGCTCGCTGTATCTCTTCACTCATTATGAGATCGGAAAATTCGTGTTCGAGGTCGTAGCCGGCTCGGGCCGTCGCGGCGGCGTCGCGCACTTCGCGACCCTTACGAGCCTCGAGTGAACGCACGGCGTCGACCGCGCGCGCGTGGCTTTGGGTTAAGAGGAAGCTGCGGAGGTTGCCGCGGTTGGGGTCGAAGCGCTCGGGTTGATTCCACAGACGCAGGAACACCTCTTGGGTAACGTCCTCAGCCTCAGTGTTGTTGTTGAGGACGCGTCGAGCCAGGCCGTACACCGCGCCACCGTGACGGCGATAGACCTCGGCGAGGGCCACGTCGTCGTAGCGCGCAATGCGCGTTACCAGCTGTGCGTCGCTGACGTCTTGGAGTGCTTCCACGTCTTCTATTCGGGGCGACCTTTCCTCTGGATGTCGAATTCTCCACTTTTTTAATCCGGCGTCAAAACTTTTTCCAAATTGCGTCATCCGTCACCATTGCGGCGCCGAATACCTCATGACCCTACCCAAGGAGGAACAGGCAATGAACCCAGATCCCAGAGCACTCGCGGAGTTGCTCGAAGAGTCACAGGACCTGCAGGCGGACGCGTTGCGTCCGACCAACGAGGCCCTCGATGAACTCGTCGAGTTGAACCACGAGTCGTCCCAGGAAGACCCCACCACCAACGAGAGCTTCCACGAAGAGCACCAGGCCACGTTGTTGACCAGCCTTCGTAACGCGCCGTTGTTGGGCGCCGCGGGCGGTCTCGCCCTGGTCGGTGCGCTCGCCACGTCGGCGGCGGCCACCAGCTCCAAGGACGTCCAGATTCTCCAGACGGCCGCGAGCATCGAGAACCTGGCGGTCGCGACGTACAAGGCGGCCCTCGCGCTGCCCTACATCGGTGGCGCCTCGGCCAACGGTGTTGTCACGGCCTTCGCGAAGACCACGATGGGTCAGCACGCCGAGCACGCGGCCGCCTTCAACGCCGCCGTTCGCCGTCTGAAGGGCCGCCCCCAGACCAAGCCCGACCCGGCGTTCGTACCGGTCGTCAACAAGGCCGTCGCCAGCTTGAAGGGCATGAGCGACGCAAACGCGACGCTCGCCGTCGTGGGCCTCGCCCTCGAACTCGAGAACATTGCTGCGGAGACCTACGTCAAGAACACGTCACTCGTGAACGCGACGTCGAACCGTGCCCTGTTCGCGAGCATCATGGGCGTCGAGGCCCAGCACGTCAGCGTGCTCCTCGCCGTTCAGGCACTCTTGAGCGCCGGCGCCCCGCAGTTGATCGCCCTCAGCCCCACGACCGTCAACTCGTTGCCGGCCGTAGCCGGCAAGGTCGGATTCCCCAACCCGTTTTACAAGACCAACAGTGCTGCACCCGCTAGCCAAGGAGCTGTGAAGTAATGAACGCCAACGACCACATCCAAAACTCTGGTGCCTTTCAGGGCACCGAGCGCGAAATCACCGCGATGACGCGTGAACTCGACGAACTGCACAACGACGTGGGTATGCCCGCGATGTGGCAGGGCGTCGAGCGCATGGTCGAAGGTCTGCGCAGTGGTGCCTCCAAGAACGCGGCTAGTCGTCGTACGTTCTTGATGGGCGCGGGCGCGACTCTCGCCGGCGGAGCCGCGCTGATCGGCGCGGGACTTCCCTCCATGGCTGGTGCGGCCACGCGTACCACCAAGTCGTCGAGCGCCTCGGCGTTGGCCTTCCCCCCGGCCAACTTGAAGGGTGACCTCGTCGTCGCGGCCGTCGCGGCCAGCCTGGAGAACCTCGCGGTCTTCGCCTACACGGCGGGACTGGGCGCGGCCACGGCCGGCAAGCTCGGCTCCGTGCCCCCGGCCGTTGCCACGTTCGCCACGACGGCGCGCGCGCAACACGCCCAGCACGCCGCCGCGTGGAACGCGGTCCTGCGCGCGAACGGTAAGGCCAAGGTCACCGTCACCAACCCAACCTTGACCCCCGTCGTGAAGAGCGACTTCGCCAAGGTCACGGACATCACGGGACTGGCCAAGTTGGCGCTCACCCTCGAGACCATCGCCGCCGAGACCTACCAGGTCGAGACGTCGAAGTTGATGAGCAAGGCCGCCATCGAGCTGTCCGCCAGCATCGAGCCCGTCGAGATGCAGCACATCGCGATTCTGTACTACGTGCTGGGTATGTACCCGGGCGCGCAGAGTGCGAGTGGCACGCCCTTGGCCTTCAGCGCCACGAACCAAGCGGTATAGCAATGGCTCGGCGTCACGTATCACGAGTGGCCGCCACGATGGCCGCGGGACTCATGATGAGTTTCGCGGCCATCGCGCCGAGCGTCACGGCCGCGTCAGCGTCGGGCGCGCCGGCGGTCGTCCACGTCAAAATCGTGAACTTCATGTTCGCGCCAATGACTATCAAGGCGCACCCGGGCGAACTGATCCAGGTCACGAATAAGGACACGGTGGCGCACACGCTCACCTCGACCAAGCCCAAGCAGTTCACGACCGGCAACATCGGTCACAATCAGACCAAGGGCTTTCGGGCCCCGAAAAAGCCGGGCACGTATCACTTCATCTGCTTCATCCACCAATTCATGACGGGAACCCTCGTCGTCAAGTAGCAGCTGAAGACGTGCCTTTGCGCCCCGCCCTAGCCCACCCTGGGGCGGGGCGCCCCCTTTTTACAACTCGCCCGAGGTCACGACTGCTCGGCCACGGCCTTCAATCGAGCCAGTGTCGCGGGGATTCCCGTGCGCGCCGCCTCAGTGCGATCGGCGATCTGCGCGGGCGCGTCGTCGCCGTAGCGCTCGTTAAACCTCGCTAATCCGTCGGGCAGAAATGCCCAGGACTCCGTCACGAGCGTTCCCGATTCGTGGGGCGCAAAGGTGTAGCCCCAGCGAATCCACGTCCCACCCACGATGAAGGCAAACTCGCGCCCGGGTTCGGCCACGACGACTTGTGATCGGGTCTCCCACGTTCGTTCCGGGGTTTCGTTGCGGCCCGTGAACCAGGCACCGACCGTCGCCGACGCCCCCTCCTCCCACCAACAGGCCTTGCACACGGGACTCCACTCACCGGTGCGCGTCACGTCGGCAATCATGTCGTAGAGCACGTCGGGGGGTCGGGCGATCACGATCGAATCGGAAAAAGTGGGGTGATCCATGCTCGCACCCTAGCGACGTCGCCACGCAAGATTCGCTCCTTGCGGGGAACCGAAAATGCGTGGAGCGATGCACGAAGGGCGTGAGTGAATAATCGTGACCGTCAGTGCGGCGGAGTGGACCTTGCGTCACACAATAAGAACCGCTCGGTCTCTGTGCTCGTAGGAACGTCGATCTTCCTTGAAATGCAAATGCTGTCTACAGCAAGTCGATGAATTCGCTCACCGTAACGTCAGACTGTCGGAGAATTGCCGCCAGAGTCCCGCGGGCAAGTTCCCGGTGAATCGGGACAATCACAGTTCTGCCGCCTTGATTGCGGAGTTTCACGTGACTACCTCGCTGCCCGATCTCTGTGAAGCCAATCTTCTTGAGCGCTGTGACGGTCGCTTGACCGGAAACAACGGGTAGCGCGGGGCTCACGCAGGAATCAATACCGTGGTGATAATCGGTGGCTCTATTGAGTCGGGAAGGTCTTCCCCTTCGAAGTACAAGCCCAGTGCTTCTTCGAGATTTGCGACAGCCTCGTCAACAGTTTCACCTTGACTTACGACGTCGACATCAAGGCACCTGGCGACATACCAAGGTTCTTCGTGGGTGATAGCGACAGTGAACTTCATCATTCAAATCGTACCAGTGGCCTGTGTCCTTAGACCCGGCTCTTTTTCTGTTCCGGAGTGGACCTTGAGTCACACAATACGAACCGGTCGCCAACGTCCTCGTTCCAATAACAATCTGGGCGCCCGCCCGATCCGACTAAGTCCGACTGAGTCTACGAATGATTTCGCTGCTAATCTCGAATCACTTCGATGTCGACTTGGAGCGCCCTGTACACGGGTATGGCTCGCACATCGCGCGTGAGTAAGACCAGACCGCTCTCGGTTGCGGCGGCTCCAACGAGCGCGTCGTACACGGATCCACCGGCGATTCCGAGGCTCGCGAACTTTGGCAAAAGCGCCTCAGCAGCCGACGGTGTCAGGTACTTGATTGATGGGAAGTTCGTGCTCATCAGCCGCAGTACCGCTTCTGGCGATCGGCGAGCAGGCGAGGGCAGACGCGTCAGGACCGAGAATGTTTCAAATGCGGCGTGACCCGCCAGACCCAAGCGGCGGTTGCCAAGGGCGCGCAGGGTGGCGGCGTGGTGCTCGTGATCCTCGACCACAACAGCAACGGCCACGCTCGTGTCCGCGAGTGCGTCCACTCCATTACCTTTGGTCGGCATCCTTCAGCTCCCGAACAAACTCATCAGTGATGGTGGCGTTGGTGCCGGGGATGACGAGACGACCGTCTTTCTCGACCAGCGAGTCATCAAAGACCGGCTCGACGCGAAGTGACGCGCCGTCGGCCGTTATCTCAACTTCGCCGGAATGAAGTCCTAATCGGTCTCGCAGCGACTTCGGAACGACCAGACGACCTGCCTTATCAATGGTAGTTCTCATGCCACAATTTTACCATATGAATGGCATGCCCGGAGCAATCCGGCCCTGAATTCTCCGACGGGCAGGCAGCGATGGCATCGCCACTGACGTCACCGTGTCCAAGTGTTGGATGAACTCGATATCGGGGGTACCCACCTAACGCTAAGAGACGCAGAGAACAAGGGACACTGTCGGTCAAACGCGACGGGTTCGATTTGTGCGTGCTGTGCTAACGATGGAAAGTCTGGAATCCCCGATCGCGACGACTTACATCGCCCCGGAGAACTTCGACGAGCCACTTCGTTTCTCTGGCTATGTTGAGCAACCCGACGGACGTCTGGAGTTCTCTCCAACCTTCGAGTCACTGTCAACTGCCCTGGCTTGGGCTCGCGACAAGACGGACTTCGTGATTGCCAGAGGGGTCTCGGGTCCGTACTACTGGTACGGAGTTGGGCCGTCACCCCGCGACATCGCAGAACCGCCCCAGTAAGCACTGCGAGCCCATTCAGGTTCGAGTTCGTCGCATTACTTAGCGCGACGGAGTGTGTTTTAGTGACCGCGCTTGATCCAATTGTTCTCGTAACAGTTCAGTGAAGAAGCTTTAGGGAAATTGCTAAAACTTGGTGGACCTTGAGGGACACAATAAGAACCGCCATGCTCTTATCGTTGGGCCTTACCAAACGTTAGCGGCAGCGACCACTCATGAGCAATCACCAAAACGCCCTCCGCTGCAATGCAGTTGATTCACCAGTATCGGCTCCGCTGAGATCCGAATAGCTACGTAACGAGTGAAATTCAAGTGCAAAATCTTCACGACATTTCGTTCGACAGATCGCGAACAGTTTGATGGTTGAATCTTCGAGTAAGACCGAAGTCTCGCGGGCCAACGAGGGCTGATCACACAACCCGAATCCATTGGCCCGCGAGAAACAGCGTTGAGCCAACTTCGGTTACGGTACGTACACCGAGTAAACGTGGTTTTGCATCACCGTGTTATAGCCCGTGCAACTAGTTCCGCCACCGAGGCACGTATTGAATGAATTCGCTGACATGTACAGCAGGTAGTTGCCGGCACCGAGTAAATAGTACGCGCCGCTTTCTCCACTCCCGTAGAAGAGCTCGTTGTTCACGGCCATGTTGTTGTACGAACTGTCAATGTCGGTGTTGCACCCCGGCGAGAGATTCGACGTCGCGGTGGTCGAGAAACACAGGTTTCCGCCATTGCCATTCTTGTAGCTACAGAAGTAGCCAGAGCCGCAACCGGCGGGAGCCGAGGGCGGAGGCGGAGCCAACGCCGTTGCCGTTGTCGTTGTCGTTGTCGTCGACGACGCTGACGCGATGGACGCGCCCGCGACTGTCACCAGCATTGACGACAAAGCGAACGCCGCCGCAATTCTCATGATTTTGTATTTTGACATCTCACTACCCCTTTTCCTGTTGTTGGAATCCATCCTTTTCCACTCACCGCTTCGCCGTCTTGAGGGCAGACCGTTTGAGCGATTCGAGGATCTTTGGCGCTCGAACCAAGGCTGAGGCCTGGGCGCGAGCAACGACACGCGTGATGTTCTGGAAATGATGAAATGTCACGGCTTGTTCGATTCGGACGGCCTCAGCAACGGTTGCGATCAATCCAACCTGGGTGGCGCAACGAACCTCCATGACAGCGGTGCTTCTGGCCAAGCCACTCTGTGCAACGGGGGCCTGCAAAAAATGCATCATGGCATCCCGTGGCGTTCGATATCTGTAGCCTGCTGTGCGCATGCATGCGGACCATCGCACCACTGACTCTTGGTAACTGCTGGTCGAGAGGACTCCCGTCGTCACGAGGTTTGGTAAGTCGGTGTACACGCTGTCTGCTCGGAACCATGCCATGTAATTGCCGTACAGACGCCCTTCCGCCTGCGCGGTGCACCCTGCGGTGCTGTGGCCTAGCACCCCTCCCGTCGGTAATGCGACCTCAACGTCCGGGTTCGCAAC
>JANWIR010000092.1 GCA_025449805.1 Acidimicrobiales bacterium
AAGTGCATCACGCAGGTCGGTGAGCCGTGCAGACCGAGCTTGTGCTCAATCGAGCGCGCGTGCACGCTGTTGTGCTCGGCCGTCTCGCCGTTCGCCTCGACGAGGAACTTGGGTACCAAGAACAACGAGAGCCCCTTCGTACCGGCGGGCGCATCGGGCGTGCGCGCGAGTACGAGGTGAATGATGTTCTCGCTCAGCGTGTGCTCGCCCCACGTAATGAAGATCTTCGTCCCGCTCACGCGCCAGGTACCGTCCTCGCGCGGGGTCGCGATGGTGCGAATCTCGCCGAGGTCCGAGCCGGCTTGGGGCTCGGTTAGGTTCATCGTGCCACTCCACTCACCGGTGGAGAGTTTGTTGAGGTAGAGCGCGCGCTGTTCGTCGCTGCCCCACTGCAGGAGAGCTTCGATCGCGCCAAGCGTCAGCACGATGTTGAGCGAGAGCGCCAAGTTGGCCGAGGCGAAGAACTCTTGGAGGACCGTGGCGATCAGCGTCGGAAAGCCTCCACCGCCCAGTTCGACGGGAATCGGTAGTGCACCCCACCCACCCTCGACGTAGCGCTCGTAGGCGCGGCGATACTCCTCGGGCGCGCTGACCTCACCCGTCGTGGCGTCGAAGGTGGTGCGCACCACGTCACCGACGCGGTCCCCGCTCGCGATCTCGTTCTCGGCCAGGCGCGCGAACTCCTCGAGGACGCTACGAATCGCGTCGCGGTCGACGTGCGCGTAGACCGAAAGGTCGAGTAACTCGTCGAGTCCGGCCACCTCGAGGGCCAAGAGCGCCTCCTCAACGGGCGCGCGATACGGGGTAGGGGCGAGGCCCTCTCGTGGCGTGGTCATACGTTTCTCCTGTATCTTCCCCCGACCTCAAAGAGCGTTCGGGTGATTTCGCCGAGCGACGCGTGTCGCACGGTCGTCATTAACTCCGCGAAGACGTTCTCGCCCGCGAGCGCCACGTCGCGCAAGCGCTCGAGTGCCGCGTCGCGGGTCTCGCGGTGGTGGTCGTGAAAGGCGGCGAGGCGACGAAGTTGACTCTGCTTCTCGTCGTCGGTGGCGCGCGCCAGGGTCAAGTTCGCGACGCTCTCGTCGCCCCCCGGGCGCACGAAGGTGTTCACGCCGACGATGGGCAACGCGCCGGTGTGCTTGGCGTGCTCGTAGAGCATGGAATCGTCTTGGATGCGGCCCCGCTGGTAGCCCGTCTCCATCGCGCCGAGTACGCCGCCACGGGCCGAGAGGCGATCGAGTTCCTCGAGCACGGCCGCCTCGACGAGCTCGGTGAGCTCTTCGACGACGAAGCTCCCCTGGAGGGGGTTTTCGTTGAGGGCGAGTCCCCACTCCTTGTTGATGATGAGTTGGATGGCGAGGGCTCGGCGTACGGAGTCCTCGCTCGGGGTGGTGACCGCTTCGTCGAAGGCGTTGGTGTGCAATGAATTGGCGTTGTCGTAGATGGCGCAGAGTGCTTGAAGGGTGGTGCGCACGTCGTTAAAGGCCATTTCTTGAGCGTGCAGCGAGCGCCCCGAGGTCTGGATGTGGTACTTGAGTTTTTGACTCTTCTCGTTCGCGCCGTAGCGTTCCTTCATCGCGACGGCCCAGATTCGCCGGGCGACGCGACCAATCACGGTGTACTCAGGGTCCATGCCGTTTGAGAAAAAGAAGGAGAGGTTCGCGGCGAAGTCGTCGACGTGCATGCCGCGCGCGAGGTAACTCTCGACGTAGGTAAAGCCATTGGCCAGCGTGAAGGCGAGCTGGGTGATCGGGTTCGCGCCCGCTTCGGCGATGTGATAGCCCGAGATCGACACCGAGTAGAAGTTCTTGATGTCGTGCTCGACGAAGTACGCCTGAACGTCGGCCATGACCCCGAGGGAGAACTCGGTCGAAAAGATGCAGGTGTTTTGACCCTGGTCTTCTTTCAAGATGTCGGCCTGCACGGTGCCGCGCACGCTACGCAGTGCGCGGGCGCGAATCGCCGCCGCCTCCTCGGCGCGCGGCTCGCGACCCTCGCGTGTGACGAACGACGCGAGCTGTTGGTCAATCGCGGTGTTGAAGAACATCGCGAGGATCGTCGGCGCGGGGCCGTTTATGGTCATCGAGACCGAGGTCGACGGGTCACACAGATCGAATCCCTCGTAGAGCGCCTTCATGTCGTCGAGGGTCGCGATGGATACGCCCGACGTGCCGACCTTGCCGTAGATGTCAGGAGGCGTGTCGGGGTCGCGACCGTAGAGGGTCACCGAGTCAAAGGCCGTCGAGAGTCGCGTGGCACTCTGGCCGGCACTCAAGAGATGGAAGCGGCGGTTCGTGCGAAAGGCGTCGCCCTCGCCGGCGAACATTCGGGCCGGGTCCTCACTCTCGCGCTTGTAGGCAAAGACGCCCGCGGTGTAGGGGAAGCTGCCCGGCAGATTCTCACGTCGTAGCCACGCGTAGACGTCACCCTCGTCGTGAAAGTTCGGCAGCGCCACTCGCGGCACCAACGTGCCCGACATCGACGCGCGCGCGTGCGGGTTCGCCGCGTCCGGCGTCGCGGTCGACGCGCGCATCTCGTCGCGACGCGCGAAGAACTCCTCGAGGACGGCGCGCGTCTCGGCGCGTAGCGCCTCGTTGGTCGCGGCCTCGAGCTCGTCCAGGGTGGCGGCGACGTCGGAGTCGGTGAGCATGACGCGCGTGGCGCGCACGTGGGCGCGCTCGCGTAGTCGGTCGGCCTGTTCGTCGGTCGTCTGGTGGTAGTGACGGACCGTGGCGGCGACGTCGGCGAGGTAGCGCGTCCGCGCGTCGGGGATGATGGGCGCGATCGTCGGCGAGAACCGCGTCGTGACGGGCGCGAGCCGAGGCGTCTCGAGCGCGAGTCCACGACCGGTGAGGGCGTCGCGCAGGTGTTGGTAGAGCGCGGTCGTGCCCACGTCGTTGAAGTGCGCGGCCACCGTGCCAAAGACGGGTGCGTCGGTCGCGCCCGCGTGGGCGCGACGCCACTGGCGCTCGACCGCGCGTAGCGCGTCCTGGGCGCCGTGTCGATCGAACTTGTTAATCGCGATCACGTCGGCGAGGTCGAGCATCTCGATCTTTTCGAGCTGACTCGCCGCGCCGAACTCGGGCGTCATGACGTAGAGCGACAGATCGGCGACGTCCACGATGGCGGCGTCACCCTGGCCAATACCGGGTGTTTCAACAATCACGAGGTCATAGCCGGCCGCTCGACAGGCGTTCACCACGTCGGGGAGGTGGCTGGGTATTTCCGAGACGCTCGAACGCGTGGCCAGTGAGCGAAAGAAGACCTGACCCGAATCGAGGGTGTTCATGCGAATGCGGTCCCCCAGCAGGGCCCCACCCCGACGTTTACTCGGGTCGACGGCGATAACCGCGACGCGGAGTTTGTCGCCCTGGTCGAGGCGAAAACGCAGGAGGAGTTCATCGGTGAGGGAGGACTTTCCCGCGCCACCGGTGCCAGTAATCCCGATTACGGGGGTGTGGTGTCGTCGGGCACTGGCACCGATGGCTTCACGCTCAGCAGAACTGAGCGCGTCGGCTTCTAGAGCGGTGATCACGCGTGCGAGCGCGCGCTGGTCACCGAGGATGAGTTCGTCGAGCGCGGGGAGTGACTGGTGCGCGAGGTCGACGTCGCAGGCGCGGATCAGCTGATTGATCATCACCTCGAGCCCCAGGCGCTGCCCGTCGGCGGGTGAGAAAATCTTGGTAACGCCGTAGGCCTCGAGCTCGGCGATCTCCGAAGGCAGAATCACGCCGCCACCACCGCCGAAAATTTTGACGTCGCCGCGTCCGACCTCGCGCAGTCGATCGACGAGGTAGGAGAAGTACTCGAGGTGACCGCCCTGGTACGACGAGAGGGCGACGCCCTGCACGTCCTCTTGGACGACGGCCGTGACGACCTCGTCGACCGAGCGGTTGTGACCGAGGTGAATGACCTCCGCACCCTGAGCCTGGAGCAGTCGCCGCATGATGTTGATCGCGGCGTCGTGACCGTCAAAGAGGCTCGCGGCCGTGACGAATCGCACGGGGTTACTCGGCCGGTACAGCGCCGAGGTGGGTGACGAAGAGCTCACTTGACGAACAATAGTAGGAAGTCCATCTATTTTCTCAACCCCGGCCCACGCGCCTCACGGGTCCGGGTCGGAGAGAGCGCGCTCGAGGTGCCGTAACGCGGCCGGCGTGCGTACGCCCCACCAGAACAGGTCGCGACCGTCGAGGAAGATTACCGGCGCGACCTGGGATAACTCAGTGAAGTGCCGCGCCGTAAAGGGGTAAGGCTCACTCGGCGCCAAGACGACATCGGGCGCGAACGTGGCGATCTCATCAAGCGAAGTCTCGACGTAGGGACCTTCAGGTCCGACGACTTCGACGCCCAGGTGCGCGAGGAGCGAGGCGCCGTACGTCGGGCGCCCGAGCGCCATCCAGGGTCGGCGCCAGATCGGTACGAAGGCGCGACGGCGTAGCGGGGCGGGCGCCGGCAGTGCGACGGGGTCGATCGGCAAGCCGAGTTCACGCGCCAGCGCCGCGAGCGTGGACGCGACGTCGTCGAGTCCACGCACGTCACTCGCGAACACGGTGAGGCCGGCGGCCCGTAGGGCGTCGTAGTCCTCACGTCGATTCTCTTCGGCGTCGACGACGACGAGGTCTGGCGCGAGCGCGATGATCTTTTCGACGTCGGGATTCTTCGTGCCCCCGACGTGGTCGAGGTCGGGCCGCTCACAGAACCGCGTGCACGCGACGGGGGTGACGCCCCACGCGCTCAAGGTCTCGGTGAACGAGGGCACGAGCGAGACCACCCGGGGCGAGGAAACGCTGGTCATCATGCGCTGCGCCGAGGGGGTCGAGTCACGGTCGTTGAGCGTAGGCGTCGACGGAGAACCTTGTCGCGGCGCAGTACCCTAGGCGAGTGATTCGACGCGTTGAGGTGTCGACGAGCCCGAAGGAGTTCCCATGACCAGTCGAGTAGCCATCGTGACCGGAGCGGCGCGCGGCATTGGTGCCGGCGTCGCGAAGCGACTGGGTGAGGACGGCCACGACGTGGCCGTGATCGACCTCGACGAGGCGTCCTGCGCGGACACGGTGGCCGCGGTTGAGGCGACCGGACGTCGCGCGTTGGCCGTGGGTGCGGACGTGAGCGACGAAGCGGCCGTTGAAGCGGCCGTGGCGCGCGTCGCCGAGACGCTCGGGGCGCCGACGATTTTGGTGAATAACGCCGGCGTCTTGCGCGACAACCTGTTGTTCAAGATGTCGATGTCGGATTGGCAGACGGTGATGAACGTGCACCTCGGTGGCGCCTTTTTGATGTCGCGCGCGACCCAGCGCTTTATGACCGAAGCGAATTTTGGGCGCATCGTGAATCTTTCGAGCACCTCGGCGCTCGGTAACCGCGGGCAGGCCAACTACTCCGCCGCGAAGGCCGGTCTGCAGGGCTTTACCAAAACCTTGGCCATTGAGCTCGGTCGCTTCGGCGTCACGGTGAACGCCATCGCGCCGGGTTTCATCGTGACCGCGATGACCCAAGCAACGGCCGACCGCATTGGCGTGCCCTTCGAGCAGTTCGAGCGCGCCATCGTCAATAACATTCCCGTTCAGCGAGCCGGCCAACCCGAGGACATCGCCAACGCCGTGTCCTTCTTCGCCGACGAGCGCTCCGGCTTCGTGTCGGGTCAGGTGCTCTACGTCGCCGGTGGGCCGACGAATTAATCGTCGCTGAAGTCGCCCGCGCTCCGGCGTAGTTGGCGCACCAGATCAATGAACTGATTTTGTTCGGCGGTTGAAAGGCCCCGTACCCCAAAATCAATCTCGTTCACGGCGCGCGTCGCGCGCTCGGCCAGCCGACGACCCTTGGCCGTAAGGCGCACCAACGTCGAGCGTCGATCCTCGGGGTGTTCGCTGCGCGTGACCAAACCGTCGTCGGCCAGGCGATTGACGATGTTGGTGACGCTGGTGGGGTGAATCATGAGACGACTGCCCATCTTGCCCATCGGCAGTTGACCGGTCCGGGTGAACGAGAGCAGTACCAGAGCCTCGTAGCGCGCAAAGGTGAGTCCCAAGGGACGAAGTACGCCGTCAACGGCGGAGAGCACAATCTGTTGCGCGCGCATCGCCGCGGTGGCCGTGGCCATGGGCGTGGCGGCCTCGGGCCAACGCTGGTGCCATTGGCGCCGCGCTTCGGCGATGGCGTCGAAGGGGAGCGATTGGGTCACGCGAGCCATCATAAGAGTTGGACCATTGCGCGTAGTGGGAAGGAACGCGCTCGTCGACGCCGCGGCAAAGAACGCGGACCACGCTCTAGTCTCGACGCAGTGAAACTCGACGTGTACCGCAGTTGCTCGCGCCGCGAGAAGATGGAGGTGCTGAACGCCTTTTGGCGCACCAACGCCGAGCCGTCGGCGCGCATCCTCGCCGCGGCCCGCCAGTACAGTGTCGTCGCCGTGATCTACGTGGCGGCAATTGCCGTCGAACTCGTCGTCGTGATCGTGGCCGGCTTCGCGCACGCCTCGGTCATTGGCTGGCTGGCCGTGGTGGCCGAAGCGCTCGTCGTGTGGTCGCTGTGGTGGTCCGTCGTTCGCCTGCGCGCCGTTCGCGCACGCGGACGCTGAGATGCGCTCGTGGGCTCCGCGTCGTTGACCAGTGCCTCGCCCGTGACCAGTTACTAGGGTCGTGGCGTGACTGACGAGACGTTCATCGTAAGCGTGCCGAATCAACGACTGGCCAACGCACTCGGCGACGTCGAAGGCGTGACGGTATTGGTGTGGGACCTCCAGAGTGACCCGCCTCGTGCTGGCATCGATCTCGTGGTGCCGTCCTATTTGGACGGACCCGCGCCCCTCGCGCGATTGGCGGGGGTCCGAACCCGGCTCGTCCAGAGTCAATCCATCGGTTACGACCAGGTCGCGACGTATCTACCCCCGGGTCACGTGTTCGCCAACGCCGCCTCGGTGCACGAAGCGTCGACGGCGGAACTCGCGCTCGCCCTGATCCTCGCCGCACAACGCGGTCTGGCCGATTTCGTGCGCGCGAGTACTGAGGGGCGTTGGGCACCGGCCTGGTACCCCAGTCTGGCTGACCGCACGGTCGTGCTCGTGGGCTACGGCGGTGTGGGCGCCGCGATTGAGGCGCGCTTAGCGCCCTTCGAGGTCACGATGGAGCGCGTGGCGCGTCGCGCGCGCACCGACGAACGCGGCGCCATCCATGGGATCGAGGAACTCCCTCGCCTGTTGGCGAGCGCCGACGTGGTGGTGGTCGCGGTGCCACTCACTGCATCGACGACGCACCTCGTCAACGAGGCGTTCTTAGCGGCGATGCCCGACGACGCACTGCTGGTGAACGTCGCGCGCGGGCGTGTGGCCGACACTGAGGCGATACTGCGCCACGCGCGAACCGGTCGACTGCGCTTCGCCCTTGACGTGACCGATCCTGAGCCGCTACCCACGGGTCACGAGCTCTTGACGTTGCCCAACGTGCTCATTACCCCGCACGTCGGTGGGGCCACGAACGCGATGGCCCCGCGCATGGTCGCGTTGGTGCGAGCCCAGATTGAGCGCCTGCGCCGCGGTGACGAGCCGATCAACGTCGTACTGCGCACCTGACGCGATTCGATGCCGGCGTACGGGTAGCGCCTCGTTAGGATTACTCGCGGGGGTGTGTGGCGCGTGTTGGGCGCGCCGCCCTTCGTCACCGTTGTTGGGGAGTGCCGTGGAGGACACGAATAACGTCGAGACGCGTGAGCGTATTGTCACGACCGCCGCGCGCCTCGTCAGTCAGCGCGGCCGTCGCAAGGTTCGCGTGATCGACGTCGCGAAGAGCGCCAACGTCGCCGCGCCCACCATCTACTACTACTTCGGCTCCTTCGAGCGCCTCATGTCCGAGGCGCAAGAGATGGTCTACCAACAACTCAGTGCGCCACTGAAGGCGTCGTTGGGCGAAGCGGAACGCGCGCTCGAGCGCGGCGACCAGGAAGGCTTTTGGGTGGTCATCGGCTCGCACCTCGAGTCGGCGTGGCAATCGGGTCAACAGGGTCGCGACGGCGGCGTCGCCAAGATCCTCACGGGTGTGCTCTCAAGTGAGGAGACCACCCAGAAGTTCGAGCAGATGATCGACGAGACCTACGCGCGATGGTCCGAGTTAATGCACGAAGGCAAGCGCCGTGGTTGGGTCCGCGAGGACGCCGACACCGAAGCACTGATCGCCATCTTTTGGAGTTCCTCGGTCGGTCAGGCCTTTCTCGGGGGCCGGCGTATGCGCGCGATCGACGCGGCGCGCGTTCGTCGGACCTTCCTCGCGATGTCGCGCGCGAACGACGTCGCCGCCGACTAGTTATCCCAGTCGAGCCAGGACCTTCTCACCAACCGCCGCGCGCGCAGCCCGTCTGATCGGGCACCCAGCCGCCGGTCACGCGCATACCAATGAGGATCTGCGCGTCGCGTGGCGCGTCCCCGGCCGAGGGTGCGAAACGTCGACCTCCGTACTCGAACCAGGTTGAGTTCAAAAAGCCGATGCCGGAGTACACGGGTCCGTCCATGGCCCAGTTGCCAGCCACTTCGCAGTTGGCGACGTGTTGCCATTCGGCGCGCAACTGCGCGACGCTCACCCGCGCTCGGGTCGCGACGGAGGCGAGGAGGGCCTCGGGATGGTGCGCGGGGTGTCCGACCGCCGACGCGGCCGAGCTCGGCGCGCTCGCCGCTGCCCCGGGCGCGGGGGCGGCGGTCCCCGCGGCGGTGACCGCGGGGATGACGATTAGGGCGCCCGTCGTGAGG
>JANWIR010000093.1 GCA_025449805.1 Acidimicrobiales bacterium
AGAGTTCGCCACGCTGTTCCATCAACAACGTCTCGGAGAAGGAGTCGGGTGAAAGATTGACGACGCCCACTTCGCTCGCGGCGAGTTCATTCGTCGCGCGGTTTAACGCCAGGGGCATCTCGACGCCCTTAGCGTGGGCGAAGAGTACGTAGGAGTCAAGATCGAGGTCGACGGCCAAGGTCACGGCGTCGAGCTGTTGCTCGGTCGCGTCACTCAACTTGGCCGCGAGCGTCGTGCGGCGCTGCGCGGGCATTGGCGGTAGGGCGGCGCGTACGCGCGCTTGCCACTCGTCACTCGGCGCTAAATCCACGAGGTCGGGTTCGCGGAAGTAGCGGTAGTCCTCGGCCTCTTCTTTCACGCGTAGCGTCGATGTCTCCCCCAGGTTCTCGTCCCAGTGGCGCGTCTCTTGACGCACGACGCCACCGTCTTCTAAGAGTTCCACTTGACGCAGTGCTTCGTACTCAATGGCGCGCACCAGCGAGCGCAGGGAGTTCAAGTTCTTGATCTCACAGCGCGTGCCGTAGGGGGCGCCCGATTTACGCACCGAGACGTTGGCGTCCATGCGCATCGAGCCCTCTTCCATGCGCCCGTCCGAGGCGCCGGTCGCGATCAATATTCCCCGCAGTTCCGCGGCGTAAGCGCGGGCCTGGGCGGCGCTACGAATATCGGGGGCCGAGACGATCTCCACCAGTGGCACGCCCGAGCGGTTGTAGTCAATGAGCGAGCGGTCCGCGCCCTGCAGTCGACCCGAGCCACCCAAGTGCGTCGACTTACCGGTGTCTTCTTCTAAGTGCGCGCGCTCAATCCCGACGCGCGAGCCGTCGGGTAGATCCAAGTATCCGTTCGAGTTAATCGGTAGGTCGTACTGGGAGATCTGGAAGTCCTTGGGCATGTCGGGGTAGAAGTAGTTCTTGCGGTGAAAGGTCGAGGGCGCCACGCTGCAGTGCAGCGCAAAACCGAGCGCCATCGCGAGCTCGACGGCGCGCTCGTTCAGTACCGGTAGCGCCCCGGGGAGTCCCAAGCAGACGGGACAGGTATTGGTGTTGGGCTCGTCGCCGAACACGTTCGCGCAGCCGCAGAACAACTTCGTCGCGGTCTTCAGTTCAGTGTGGACCTCGAGTCCAATCACCATCTCCCAGCCTTCGGGTAGCGCCATTAGCGACCCTCCGCGACTTCGAGCACGCGCGCGCCGGCAAAGAGCATGGCCTCGCTGCGCCCCGGTCCGAGTAGCTGGACCCCAATGGGCAGACCCGTCGCGCCGTGCCCGAAGGGCACTGACACGGCGGCCTCACCGGCCAAGTTGGTCGGAATCGTAAAGACGTCCGAGAGGTACATCGCCATGGGGTTGTCGCTCTTTTCGCCGAACTTAAAGGCGACCGACGGCGTCGTCGCGCCAATCAAGAAATCGACCTTTTGATAGGCGTCGCGAAAGGCGTGAATCATCTGCGTGCGGACCTTCAAGGCCTGGCCGTAGTACGCGTCGTAGTACCCGGCCGAGAGCGCGTAGGTGCCAAGCATGATGCGGCGCTTCACCTCGGCGCCAAAACCCATCGTGCGCGTCGCTTCGTTCATGGCCGTCACGTCCTCGGCGTCGACGCGCAGTCCATAACGCACGCCGTCAAAGCGCGCCAGGTTCGACGAGGCTTCGGCCGGGGCCAAAAGGTAGTAAGCACTTAAGCCCAGGCGCGTCTCGGGAATGGAGAGCTCCACGACCTCGGCACCCGCGTCGCGCAGGACGTCAACGGCCGCGTTGACTGCGGCGACGACCTCGTCGTCGGCGCCCTCGATGAGTTCTCGCACTACGCCCACGCGCTTACCGGCGACGCCGTCGTTCACGTGCGCGAGTAGCGAGGGTGCGGGCTCGGGTAGTGAGGTCGAGTCCATGGGGTCATGTCCCGCGATGACCTCGAGCAAGAGCGCGGCGTCGGCGACGTTCGCGGCGAAGGGTCCAATCTGGTCGAGCGAACTCGAAAAGGCAATCAGTCCGTAGCGCGAGACCAGCCCGTAAGTGGGCTTCATACCGACGAGCCCACAGAGTGCGGCCGGCTGGCGAATGGAGCCACCGGTGTCAGATCCCAGTGAGATGGTCGTCATCTTCGCCGCGACCGCGGCCGCCGAGCCGCCCGACGAACCACCCGGCACGCGCGAGGGGTCGAGGGGATTGCGCGTGGGGCCAAAGGCCGAGGTCTCGGTCGATGAGCCCATGGCGAACTCGTCCAAATTGGTCTTACCGACCGCGACGGCGCCGGCCGCGAGGACGCGCTCAATAACGGTCGCGCTGTAGGGCGGGCGCCAGCCCTCCAAGATCTTCGACGAGCAGGTCGTCGGCACACCGCGCTGACAGAGATTGTCCTTTAGGGCAATCGGCACCCCGGCCAAGGGACCGACCGGTTCGCCGGCGCGCACCTTGGCGTCGACCGCTCGGGCCTGGGCGCGCGCGCCCTCTTGGTCCAAGTAGAGAAAGACGTTCAGCTCTTCGTTGCGCGCGGCAATGGTCTCAAGGGACTTTTCTAACTGAGCTTCGGCGCTCGTTGCGCCACTCGCGACGTCACGAGCAATGTCAATCGCGCTCGTCACGGCGCCTCACCCAAGATGCGCGGCACGGCAAATCGTCCCTCGCGCGCGTCGGGGGCTGCGGCCAAAACTTCGTCGCGCGAAAGACTCTCACGCACCTCATCGGCGCGCACCACGTTGGTGAGGCCGAAGGGGTGCGCGGTCGCCGTAACGCCCTCGAGATTCAGTGCCGCGATGTCCTCGGCGTGGTCCAAGATGCCACGTAGCTGCTCGGTGAAGAGGTCCAGTTCGGCGTCACTCAACGTCAGTCGCGCCAGGCGAGCAACTTTGGCGACGTCGTCTCTCGTGAGCTCGGCGCTCACGAGGCCAAGACGTTCTCGACGAAGATCAGTGCGTTGGTCTCGAGCTGCGCGGCGTCGTTATCCAAGGTCGCCACGTGGTACGAGTTTTCGAGCCAGATCCGCTCGATGGGACCGGCAACCTTTTCGACTAAGAGATCGCCGTTGTCCGGGGTTACGACGTGGTCCTCACGGCTCGAGAACAACAGTGCGGGGGCCGTAATGTCACCGAGTCGCGGCGTCACCTCGTCGTCGAGCCCACCAAAGAGACTCAGCACGCAACGTAGTGGCGTCGCGGCGTACGAGGACTCGACGCTGCCCTCTTTTTTGATATCCGAGCCTATTGACTCAAAGCTCTCCATGCCGCTGTCGAGGAGCTGTTGGATACCGTCAGCGAGTTCACTACCCGGGTGGCGCACGATGGGGTTAATAAAGACGACGCCGGCGACGTCGCGACGCTCGGCGACGTAGGCGCTGAGGCCCCCACCCATCGAAAGACCCACCACGACGACGCGCGCGCAGGTAGCCGCCAACTCGTCAAAGGCGGCGAGCGCCGCGCTCGACCAGTCGGTCCAGTTGGTCGTCATCATGTCCTCGACGCTCGTGCCGTGTCCGGGTAGGCGCGGGAGCGACACGCTGTAGCCGGCGTCGACGAAGCGGTTCGCCAGGGCGCGCATGGAGGTCGGGTTGCCGGTGAAACCGTGCAAAACCAGGACACCATCGGGTCCCTGGTTCACGAAAAGGGGTTCGGCGCCGGGCAGAATCGTGGTCGTCATAAGGCTCTTAGCCTATCCATCGCCCCACGCGATCCCGCAAGAGCAACATCCCAAACCCTCTATTTACTGGAGGCTCTACAGTTACCTTGTGGAGTCAGCGTCGTCGCCGTCCATCGTGGTCCATCTCGATGAAGAGGCGCAACGCGACCTACGCCACTTTGAAGCAACCGGCCTTTCACGCTCCGAGGCGATTCGACTCGGTCTTCGCGTGGCCGTCAAACGACGACGACGCCGTGACGCGATTCGCGCCGAGGCCGCACAGCTCGCCGAACACCAGGATGATCAACGCGAAATGCTTGAAGTCACCGCCCTGATGACGAGTGTGCGCGGCGAGGACTGACCTCAGACGCGGGAATCCTCGCGAGTGCGCGACCGATCAATTGAACGCACGTAGGTCGCCGAGAGCAGACCGGCGAGCGCGACCCCGAGCCCAATCAAAAACGGCAAGCGAAACGTAGCCAGCAGGGCGGCACCCGGGTGGGCGTGGGTCAGCCCGCGTCGGCGCACCAGAGCCTGTTGCACGGTCTCCAACACCTGAATACCCGCGACCTCACCGACTTGCATGGCGAGCAGTTGCGCGGCCGACATGACGCCGAACTCACTGACCTTGACCTCATTGGCCATCACCGAACTCGACGAGGGCATCGCGACCCCCATGCCGAGGCCCGACAACGCCAGGGCGAGGGCCACCATCCACGCGCCGCTGCTCGGCTGGAGCAGGGCGAAGAGTCCCATCGAACCGGCCAGAAACGCGGCCCCGGCGACGGCGCTGACGCGCTCGCCAATACGAATCGCCACGTAGCCGGCGATCGGCGAAGAAAGCGCGAAGGTTAAGGGGCGAGCAATCGCGAGCGCCCCGACGCGCGGAATCGAGTAGCCGTAACCCTGCTCCATCAACAACGGGAATAAGAAGAAGGCACCGAAGTAGGCGAAGT
This sequence comes from Acidimicrobiales bacterium, assembly GCA_025449805.1. Lineage (GTDB taxonomy): Bacteria > Actinomycetota > Acidimicrobiia > Acidimicrobiales > RAAP-2 > RAAP-2. The sequence goes on from JANWIR010000093.1 coordinate 4,564, forward strand.
TCGACGCGGCGCGCAGCACCATGGGCATCACGAAGTTGCGTCGCTTGAAGTAGTGCGGCGGAATTAAGGGAAAGGCCGCGTGGTTGATGCGATAGATGAAGGTAGTTAGAAAAATGAGACTCCCGATAAAGCAGAGCATCGTCCAAGGACCACTCCACCCGAGGGCTGGCGCAATGGAGAGTCCCAACATCACCAGAGTCACCGCAATAGAGAGTGACCAACTGCCCACCCAGTCCATCTGGCGAAACTCGGCGCGGGCGCGCGCCTTGTTGCGCGCCTCGTCCTCGGCGCTACCGCGTCGGCGCGGCAACACGACCACCACCACCAGGAAGGCGACCGCGATCAAGACCAACTGAAACCAGAACAACGCGCGCCAGCCGTAGGCGGCGATGATCGGCGAGCCGAGCGACACCCCAATGACCGGTCCCCCGGCGCCGATGAGGCTCCACCAGCCCATGGCCTTGACGCGCTCCTCGCGCGAGAAGACCATGTTGATCAGTGCCCCCGAGGCGGTGCCGGTCGCGGCGCCTTGGATGCCGTCGAGCGTGCGCGCGAGCAGCAGCATCGTCACGTTGGGCGCCAGCGCGGTCAAAATCGCCGACACCATCGCGCCCGCCAGTCCAAAGAGGTAGAGGCGCCGATGGCCGTAGATGTCGCCGGTCTTACCGAGTATCGGCGCCGCGAGTCCGTAGGCCAGCAGTGGTCCGACCATCGTCCAGGTCAAGACCGTCACCGAGGTGTGAAACTGTCCAGCGACTTGGGGTAGCGCGACAATAAAGACGGTGAAGGTGAAGTTCAGCGCGAGGAGTCCCGCCAACAGACTCCACAGCACCCACCACGGGTAGCGCGA
>JANWIR010000094.1 GCA_025449805.1 Acidimicrobiales bacterium
CGCTCGACGAGCGTGAACGCGCGCAACTTCGCTAGGAGAAAGATCGTATGGACCTCTTTGAATATCAAGGTAAGCAGTACTTCGCGCGCTTCGGCATCGCGATCTCCCCGGGCGACGTCGCCGACACTGTCGACGAGGCGTTGGCGGTGGCGCGTGAGGTTGGCTACCCGGTCGTCGTCAAGGCGCAGGTCAAGGTGGGCGGACGCGGTAAGGCTGGCGGCGTCAAGCTCGCCAACAACGACGACGAGGTTCGTCTGCACGCCGGCAACATTTTGGGTCTCGACATCAAGGGTCACGTCGTCAAGCGTCTGTGGATCGAGCACGCCAGTGACATCGAAAAGGAGTACTACGCGTCGTTCACGTTGGACCGTCCCAACAAGACGCACCTCGGCATGTTGAGCGCGCAGGGCGGCGTCGAGATTGAAGTCGTGGCCGAAGAGAATCCCGACGCCATTGCCTTTCTTTCGATCGACCCGGTGCGCGGACTGGACCTCGCGACGGCGCGTCGCTGGGTCGACGAGGCGCAACTCGACGAGGTGGCCCGCGAACAGGCGGCCGAGATCTTGGTGAAGCTCTACCGCTGCTATACCGAGGGCGACTGCGACCTAGCCGAGATCAACCCGTTGATCTTGACCCCCGAGGGTAAGGTCCACGCCCTCGACGCCAAGGTGACTCTCGATGAGAACGCGTCATTTCGCCACCCCGAGTGGGCGGCCTATCGCGCCACCGAGACCGACGACCCGCGCGAAAAGATGGCGAAGGAAAAGGGCCTCAACTACATCGGCCTTGACGGTTCCGTCGGCATCATCGCCAACGGGGCGGGGCTCGCGATGTCGACCCTCGACGTCGTGAATCAAGTGGGCGGTACCGCCGCGAACTTCCTCGACATTGGCGGCGGCGCGGACGCCGCCGTCATGGCGGCGGCGCTCGAGGTCATTAACGCTGACCCCAAGGTGAAGAGCATCTTCGTCAACATCTTTGGTGGTATCACCCGCGTCGACGAGGTCGCCAACGGCGTGCTCGAAGCCCTCAAGCGCGTCTCGATCACCTCGCCAATCGTGTTGCGTCTCGACGGCACCAACGCGGTTGAGGGTCGCGCGATCCTCGCGCCGCATTTGAATGAGTCGCTCATTACCGAAGCGACCATGTTGGACGCCGCGCGACGCGCGGTCACGTTGGCGAAAGCCTAAGGAGCACGATGAGCATCTTCGTTGACGAAAACACCAAGGTCATTGTTCAAGGTCTCACCGGTGGCCAAGGGCGCTTTCACGGACTGCGTAACCGCGACTACGGCACCAAGGTCGTCGGCGGCGTCACGCCCGGTAAGGGTGGCACCGACGTCGACGGCATTCCCGTCTTTAACAGTGTGAAAGAGGCCGTCGAGGCGACCGGCGCCACGGCCTCGTTCGTCGTCGTGCCGCCAAAGTTCGCCGCGGCCGCGATTCTCGAAGCCGCCGAGGGTGGTATCACCTTCATTGTGTGCATCACCGAGGGCATCCCGGCCCACGACGAAGCCGTCACCTACAACCGTCTCGTCGAAGAGTTCCCGGGCGTGCGGCTCTTGGGTCCGAACTGCCCGGGAATCATTAGCCCCGGCAAGTGCAACATCGGCATCACCTCGGGCGACATCGCCCTCGCCGGGGGACCGGTCGGCATCGTGTCGCGCTCGGGGACCTTGACCTACCAGGCACTGCACGAACTTTCCCAACAGGGCATTGGCCAGACCACCTGCGTCGGTATCGGGGGCGACCCCGTGCCGGGCACGAACTTCGTGGACTGCCTCGCCGCCTTTGAGGCCGACCCCGAGACCAAGGCCGTCATGATGATCGGCGAGATCGGGGGCAGCGAAGAAGAGCGCGCCGCCGAGTGGATCAAGGCCAACATGACCAAGCCCGTCGTCGCCTACGTCGCGGGCATCACCGCGCCGCCGGGTCGCAAAATGGGTCACGCCGGGGCAATTATTTCGGGCTCCAAGGGCACGGCCAGCGCGAAGATGGACGCGCTGCGCGACGCGGGCGTCTTCGTCTGCGCGAATCCCACCGAGGCCGGCCAGAAGATGGTCGACATCGTGCAGGCGTTGTAGCGCTCTTGGTTGACGTCCGTCTCGCGGTGCTGGTCTCGGGATCGGGCACCATCTTGGAATCGATGCTCGAGCGCGGTCTGCGCGTCGAGCTCGTCGTGGCCGACCGACCCTGTCGCGCGCTCGAGATTGCCGCGCACGCGGGGGTCGAGGCGCTCTTGGTGAGTCGTCACGAGTTTGGGGGCTTTCGCGCGGACTTTGACCGCGAGGCCTACACCGCGACGCTGACTAACGAGCTCTCGACGCGCGGAGTCGACCTCCTCGCGATGGCCGGTTTTGGCACCGTTCTGAGCGCGACGTTGCACCGGGCGTATCCGGGTCGCGTCTTGAACACGCACCCGAGTCTGTTGCCGGATTTTAAGGGTTGGCATGCCGTTGAACAGGCGCTCGACTCGGGCGTTCACGAGACGGGCTGCACGGTGCACTTGGCCACCGAGGCGCTCGACGAAGGACCGATCCTCGCCCAGCGTCGCGTCGCGATTTTGCCCGATGACGATCTCGAGCGACTGCACGAACGCATCAAACGGGTCGAGCGCGACCTCTACCCCTTGGTGGTTACTAGGGTGATGGCGTCCATGGCGCAGGGCCACGAACCGGTCGACGTCGTGGGCACCATTGAGGAGAGTTAGATGCGCGCACTACTCAGCGTGTGGGACAAAACCGGCGTCGTGGAACTGGCCCGGGAACTGCGGGCGTTCAACGTCGAGTTGATCGCGTCGGGCAACACCGCGGTGGCCCTGCGCGAGGCGGGCATTGAACACCGCGACGTCGCCGACGTCACGGGCTCGCCCGAGATGTTGGATGGTCGCGTGAAGACGCTGCACCCGCGCATCCACGGCGCGATCCTGGCCGACCGGGATAATCCCGCGCACGTGGCCACGTTGGCCGAACACGACATCGCCCCCATTGACCTCGTGGTTAGCAACCTCTACCCCTTCGCGAGTAACCCGTCGGTCGAACTGATTGACATTGGTGGCCCGGCCATGGTGCGCGCCGCGGCGAAGAACCACGCTCACGTGGGCGTTCTCACCAGTCCCTCACAGTACGACGCGGTACTCGACGAACTGCGCGCCAACGGCGCGCTCTCGAACGCCACGCGCCACGCGCTCGCGCGCGCCGCCTTCGCCCACGTCGCCGCCTACGACGCGCAGATCGTCGCGTGGTTCGACGCGGGCGGCGTCCTCGGTGACGCGCCCAGTCACGTCGACGAGGTCCTGCCCGCGACGCTGCACTTGACCTTGGAGCGCGCTGAGGTGACGCGCTACGGCGAGAACCCCCACCAAGTCGGCGCGCGCTATCGCCTGGCCGGCACGACGCCTTGGTGGGACGGCGTCACCCAACACGCCGGCAGTGCGTTGTCGTACCTGAACCTCTTCGACGCCGACGCGGCGTGGCGTCTGGTGCACGAACTCGCCAGTGACGCCCCGGGCCACGCGGCCGTCGCCATCATCAAGCACGCCAACGCGTCGGGCGCGGCGCTCGGCGCTACGTTGCTCGACGCCTTCGAGAAGTCCCTCGCGGCCGATCCCCAGAGCGCTTTCGGCGGCATCGTCGCGGTGGGTGGCGCCCTCGACGGCGCGCTCGCCGACGCCATCGCGGCTGGTCCTCAGGCCGACGTCATCATCGCGCACTCCTTCAGTGATGAGGCGCTCGCCACGCTGATCAAACGTCGAAAGGCCACGCGGTTGTTAAGCGCGCCGGCGCCCGAAGCGCTCGCGCGCTCGATTCGCACCTTCGCCAATACCGCGCTCGTGCAAGACGCCGACGAGCTGGTGACCCCGCCCGACGCGTGGCGACTGGTGAGCGACGCGTCGCCCACGCCCGCGCAGCGTCAAGACCTCATCGTGGCGTGGCGCGTGTGCGCGCGCACGACCTCCAACGCCATCGTCGTCGCGCGCGACGGCGTGGCCGTGGGGGTCGGCGCGGGCCAACAGAGTCGCGTCGTCGCGGCCCAGATCGCGACCACCAAAGCCGGTGACTTAAGCCGCGGCGCCGCCGCGGCCTCCGACGCGTTCTTTCCCGTCGCCGACGGGCTCGAGCAGCTGGCGCGCGCCGGCGTCACGGCGATCGTCCAACCGGGCGGATCGGTCCGTGACCAGGAGGTCATTGACGCCGCGAACGCGGCCGGGATCGTCCTGATGATGACCGGCGAACGACACTTTCGACACTAGGAGCGACGTGGCAGAACTACTCGACGGGGAACGCCTCGCCCACCGCATGAAGATGGAACTGGCCGACCGCGTCGCGCGACTACGCGCCCTCGGTCGCCACGCCGGACTCGGCACGCTGCTCGTTGGCGACGACGTCTCGAGCGAACGCTACGTCGCGATGAAGCTCGCCGAATGCGCCGAGATTGGGGTCGAGAGTTTTCACGAACACCTCCCCGCCACGGCGACGCAGGAGGAGATTGAGGCGGTCATCGACCGCTTCAACGCCGACCCGCGCGTGCACTCAATTTTGGTTCAGCTACCGCTGCCCGCGGGCATCAACGAAGAGCAGGTGCTCTTGCGTGTGAATCCCGAGAAGGACGTTGACGGACTGCACCCGACCAACCTCGGCCGGCTCGTAATGGGCGTGCCGGGGCCCCTGCCGTGCACGCCGGCGGGCATCGTCGAACTCCTCGCCGCGCACCACGTCCCCGTCGAGGGCAAGCACGTCGTCATCATGGGGCGAGGTCTCACGATTGGTCGTCCCCTCGCGCTGTTGATGGCGCTGCGTCGAGAACACTGCAACGCCGCGGTCACGGTCGTGCACACCGGCGTCGAGGACGTGGTCGGTTTGACGCGCAGCGCCGACGTGCTCGTCGCCGCGGCCGGCGTGGCGGGCCTGGTCACGAAGGACATGGTCAAGCCCGGTGCCGCCGTGGTGGGCGCGGGCACGAGTTTCGTCGGACGCAAGCTCTTTAGCGACGTGGCCGACGACGTTGCGGAGGTGGCGGGGTGGATCACCCCACGTATCGGTGGCGTGGGCCCAATGACTCGTGCGATGCTGTTGCGCAACGCCGTACTGGCTGCGGAGAAGGTGAAATGACGACCAAAGACGAATTAGGACGTGAGTTCGACAAGCGCCCCTGGGGCAGTTTCACCGTGCTCGACGACGAGCTCTTCGACCACAAGGTCAAGCGGCTCGTCGTGAACCCGGGCCAGCGCCTGAGCTACCAACGCCACGCGAAGCGCTCGGAACACTGGTTCGTCGTCAACGGCGTCGCGACCGTGACCTTAGACGGCGTCGAGCACCAGGTGCCGGCCGGTTCCGCGATCGACGTCGCGCTGGGTCAGGCGCATCGCGTCGAGAATCGTGGTGACGGACCACTCGTGTTTATTGAGGTGCAACACGGTACGTACTTTGGCGAGGACGATATCGAGCGAATCGAAGACGACTACGGCCGAGTGCAGTAGAGCCCGTGCGCGTTGATCAACTCCTCACTGAGGGACTGACGCGCTCCTTCGAGTTCTTCCCCCCGAAGTCCGACGAGGAGAGCGCGGTCCTCGAGACCACGCTGGGCGACCTCGAGCCCCTAAAGGCCTCGTTCGTCTCGGTCACCTACCGCGGCGGGGCGGCGTCACGCCAGCGCACCTTCGACCTCGTTACGCGCGTGCAGCGCGAGGGTCACCTGAGCGCCATGGCGCACGTGATCTGCGTGGGTCACTCCCGCGCGGAGATGCGCGAACTGCTGCACCGCTACCGCGAGGCCGGGGTCGAGAACCTGATGGCCCTCGGCGGGGACTTGCCCGACGACCCGGCACTTCGCACTTCTGAGTTCTCCTACGCCCTAGAACTGGTCGAACTGGCGCGCGAGGTGGGCGACTTCGCGATTGGCGTGGGGGCGCACCCCCTCGGACACCCCCGTTCGCCCGATCGCGCGAGTGACCGGCGACACCTGGCCGCCAAACTCGCGGCGGCCGATTTCGCGGTCACGCAGTTCTTCTTTCGCGCGAGCGACTACGTGAACCTGGTCGAGGAACTGGCCGCGCTCGGGGTGACCAAGCCAATTATCCCGGGGATTATGCCGGTCACGACCCTGAGTGGGATCGGGCGCATGGCGGAGATGGGGGCCGCCGTGCCGGAGGAACTGAGCGAGCGTCTCGTGAGCGCTCACGCGCGCGGCGGCGCCGATCAGGTGCGCGCCGAAGGCGTGCGCGCGGCGAGTGAACTGTGCGCGGAACTACTCAACCTGGGGGTGCCCGGACTGCACTTCTACACCCTGAATCGTTCAACCGCGACCCGCGAGATTCACCGTACGCTCTTTGGCGTGTAGCGACCCTGGCTCCTTTTGTCACCGGCGCACGTCGGTCGTAGGATTGGGCCATGGCTGAGAAAATCACAATGAGCGCTGACGGCGTTCTCCAAGTTCCTGAAACGCCCATCATTCCTTACATCGAGGGTGACGGCACCGGCATTGATATCTGGCCCGCCGCGCAAAAGGTTCTCGACGCCGCCGCGAAGAAGTACGGCAAGCGCGTGGAGTGGCTCGAAGTACTCGCCGGTGAAAAGGCGTTCAACGAGACGGGTAACTGGTTGCCCGAAGAGACGCTGGTCGCCTTTCGCGAGTACCTCATTGGCATCAAGGGTCCCTTAACGACGCCGATTGGCGGGGGCTTTCGATCGCTGAACGTGGCCCTGCGCCAGATTCTCGATCTCTACGCCTGCGTGCGGCCGGTGCGTTGGTTCCAGGGCGTACCCTCGCCGGTGAAGCACCCCGAACTCGTGGACATGGTTATATTTCGCGAGAACTCTGAAGACGTCTACAAGGGTCTCGAGCTCGCGGCGGGCACCAAGGAGGCCGACCTCCTTATCGACTTCGTGCGCGAGAATTTCGGCTGGGACGTGCGTGAACACTCGGCACTTGGTCTCAAGCCCATCTCGGAGTTCGGCTCGAAGCGCTTGATTCGCGCGGCGCTCAACTACGCCGTGGAGCGTGGTCGCGAGGGCGTCATGCTCGTGCACAAGGGCAACATTCAAAAGTACACCGAAGGCGCCTTCATGCAGTGGGGCTATGAACTCGTCAAAGAAGAGTTCGACGACGTGGCCGTGTCGTGGGCCGACTGCAACGGTAAGCCCGGATCGAAGATTCTCGTCCAGGACGTCATCGCCGACATTGCGCTCCAGCAGGTCCTAACCCGACCGGCCGAGTACGACGTCATCGCGACGATGAACTTGAACGGTGACTACATGAGCGACGCCTTGGCGGCGCAGGTCGGCGGCATCGGCATCGCGCCGGGCGCGAACATCAACTACGTGACGGGCCACGGCATCTTCGAAGCGACCCACGGCACCGCGCCCAAGTACGCGGGCCAGGACAAGGTCAACCCCGGCTCCGTTTTGTTGTCGGGTGTGTTGATGTTCGAACACCTGGGCTGGATTGACGCCGCCAACGACATCATTAAGGCCCTCGAGGCCACCATCGCCGAGGGCATCGTGACCTACGACTTCGCGCGCCTCATGGAAGGCGCCACCGAAGTGAAGTGTTCCGAGTTCGCCTCGGCAATCGTCGACCGCCTCTAAGTACCGTTGCGTTTTAGTTAAGGAGCACCATGACCACCCCCGTCCACGTCACTGTGACCGGCGCCGCCGGCCAGATCGGTTATCAACTTCTCTTTCGCATCGCCTCGGGTCAACTCCTGGGTGCCAACACGCCCGTGGTGCTGCGGCTGCTCGAGATTGAACCGGCCATGAAGGCGCTCGAGGGCGTCGCGATGGAACTCGACGACTGCGCCTTTCCGCTGTTGAGCGGAATCGAGATGACTAGTGACTTGGGCTACGCCTTTACCAACACCTCCTGGGCGTTGCTGGTCGGTTCCATTCCCCGCAAGGCCGGCATGGAGCGCGGGGACCTGCTGTACGTCAACGGCGGCATCTTCAAACCCCAGGGTCGCGCCATCGCCGAGAACGCCGCGAGTGACGTGCGCGTCCTCGTGGTGGGGAACCCTTGTAACACCAACTGCCTGATCGCGCGCTCGAACGCACCCGAGGTCCCGGCCGACCGGTGGTTCGCGATGACCCGCCTCGACCAGAACCGCGCGGAGACCCAGATCGCCAAGCGCGCCGGCGTCGGCGTGGCGCAGGTGAAGAACCTCGCCATCTGGGGTAACCACTCGGCGACCCAGTTCCCCGACTTCGCCAACGCCACCGTCGGTGGGCAATCGGCTCTCGTGGCAGTGGGCGACGCTCACTGGCTGGAGGGTGACTTCATCACGACCGTGCAAAAGCGCGGCGCCGCCATCATCGAGGCGCGCGGCGCGAGCTCGGCCGCGTCGGCCGCCAACGCCGCCATTGACACCGTCGTGAGCCTCACGACCGCGACACCCGACGACGACTGCGTCTCGGTCGCGGTGACGAGTAACGGTGAGTACGGCGTGCCCGAGGGTTTGACCTTTGGATTCCCAATTCAGGCCGACGGCGCTGGCGCCTGGCGCGTGAAGGAGGGATTCGCCATGAACGACTTCGCCGCCGCGCGCGTCAAGGTCACGACCGACGAACTCCTCGCCGAGCGAGACGAAGTCCAAGCACTCGGATTGATCTAACGCGTGGACGATCCACGCTGGACGGCCGTTGATCACTACATCGACGAGCGATTCGCGTTACGTCAACCCGAGGCCGAGGCGATACTGCGCGCGAGTGACGAGGCGGGCCTGCCCGCGATCAACGTCGCGGCCAACCAGGGACGACTCTTGGAGCTCTTCGCGCGCGCGATTCACGCGCGCCGGATCCTCGAGATCGGCACGCTCGGTGGCTACAGCACCTGGTGGCTGGCGCGCGCCCTGCCCGGGGACGGCGCGCTCGTGACCCTCGAGTTCGACCCGCACCACTGCGCCGTGGCGCGAGCCAACCTCGATTCCTCGGGGGTCGGTCACCTCGTGGACATCAAGCCCGGGCCCGCGATCGCGTCACTCGAGCAGCTCATCGCCACGACAACGCCGCCCTTTGACCTCGTCTTTATTGACGCCGACAAGGAGAACTACGCGCCGTACTTCACGCTGGTCATGCAGCTGGTGCACGCGGGGTCGGTCATCATTGCCGACAACGTCGTCCGTGACGGTGCGGTCGCTTCCGACGCGTCGGGTGACCCACGGGTCGAGGGCGTACGTCACTTCATGGACGTGGTGGCGCGTGACGAGCGCGTCCGCGCGAGCGCGGTGCAAACGGTCGGCACGAAGGGCTACGACGGCTTCGCGTATCTCGTCGTCGCCTAGGGCGCGTACCTTGGCGCGCGGCGCGGCCGTAACCTGACCTGATTAGGTACTTCCCTCATCCCATCAGCGCAACGCGACGTCGTCGCGGTCTTCGCCGAGTGTCGGGTGTCGCGTTGGTAGTGACGTTGCTCGTCGCGTCACCCAGCGTGGCCGGCGTGACGGTGGGGAGCTACGTGGCGCTAGGTGATTCCTACGCGTCGGGTCAGGGTCTCGCTCCCTTCGTCGCCACAACCCCCGCGTCGTGCGATCGATCTACCATGTCCTACCCCTACCTCCTCGCGTCGTCACTCGGTCTCGACGTGGCCGGTACCGGCTTTCGTGACGCGACGTGCGCGGGCGCCCAGTTGGGCAATCTCGCGACGTCGGTCGACGGCGCCCCCGCCCAGTTGAGCGCCGTCACGGCGGGCACCGATCTGGTGACGCTCAACGCCGGTGGTAACGACGCCAATTTCGTTACACTCGCCGCCACCTGTGTGCAGGCCCGCGCCTTTGCCCAGTTCGCCACGCTGCAACAACAACGCTGCGGGTCAACCATCGCGACGGTCGAACGATTCTTGGGCGTGACTACGAGTGCCCGACCCGTCTACGCGTCGGTCCTGCGGGCGCGCTACCTCAGCGCGCTGGTCACGACGATGATGGGCGTACTGAGCGCTATTCGCGCGGCGCAGGGACCGTTCGATTCGGCGACGGGTCGCGCGACGGTCCTCGCGGTCGTGAACTATCCGGTGATCTTCCCGTCGATTCGCGCCCAAGCACCCGCCTGTCAGGTGGGGGTAGGACTGAGTTACTCGGCGCGTGACGCCGCGACCCTTCGCGCCATCAACGTGCTGCTCAACCAGGAGATCGCCCAAGCCGCGAACCGGTACGTCACCGACCATCACGACGACCACGTGGTGGGCGTGAACGTCGCAAATGCCTTGCGGCCGTTGTCGTGTCACCTCGCTGGGGGCAACAGTGACCTGCGCGCTATTGACCTGGCGCACCTCAGCTATTCGTTGCACCCGCTCGCTTCGGGCCAGGCGAAGATCGCGAACGCCATCCACGCGAGCCTGATGGCGCGCGCCATGCTGATGCGCACCGGGCACGCGTTGCGTCGCGCGCCACACTGAACGACGCGCCCACCCGATACGCAGAAGAGACGCTCGCTAATCAGCGATTCCTCGCTCAATCCGGTCTTCGTTGCGCGTGCGCGACGTGGGATTCGCGACGGTGTCGAACGTGCCCAGTGGCGTGCCGCGTCGGGCCGCGAAAATTGACGAAGCGACTAATGTCGACTTCAGCAGCCGAGCCAGCCCCTTCGTTGCCACTGGGCGCAATCTTCGCGCAAGAGAGGTGGTCACATGGCTAGGGAAACACTCATTATCGAGACGTTGATCGACCTCGCGGACAATTTGGTTGACAACTACGACGTCATCGACGTCTTGACGCTGTTGAGTGATCGTTGCACCGAGGCGCTCGACGTCGACGCCACCGGCGTCATGTTGGCGTCGCCGAGTGGCGAGCTGCAGTTCGTGGCCTCGTCGAGTGAATCAATGCGAATTCTCGAACTCTTTCAAATTCAGACAGAAGAGGGACCCTGCGTCGACAGCTGCCACAGCGGCGAACCCGTCATCGTCGGCTCGCTGTACGAGACCAACGAGCGCTGGCCCCGATTCGCCCCGGCCGCGCTGGCGCACGGTTTTCAATCCGTGCACTCATTACCCATGAAGCTTCGTGGTCGCACGATCGGCGCCCTGAATCTCTTTCGCTCGGAACCAGGAATGCTCGGCGCCGAGGACGTCTATCTCGCTCAGGGTCTGGCCCACG
>JANWIR010000095.1 GCA_025449805.1 Acidimicrobiales bacterium
CGCGCAGGTAGTCGGCCTCGACGCCGAGTTCGCTGAGTTGTTCGATGGCTTCGCGCACCGCCAGATCACAGCTACCCATCGTGATGATGCCAATGGTCGCGCCGGCGCGGCGTTCCTCAACGGCCCGCGGCACGTGCGCTGCGGCGGCGGCGTGCTTGTGCTTGAGCCGGTCGATGACCTCCTGGTAATCCGGGGGATTCTCGGTGTAGCGGCCAAAACGGTCGTGGCCAGAACCACGAATGAAGTAGGCGCCCTTGTCGACCGATCCCGGCAGCGTGCGCGCGGTCACGAACTCTTCGTCCTCGTTGCTGTAGCGAAAGAACTCTCGAATCTCCGACAGGTCCTCGTCACTGAGCACCCGACCCCGATCGGGCACGAAGTTGTCGTCCCAGGTGAGCTTCGGCACGACCCAGTCGTTCATGCCGATGTCGAGGTCCGACAGCACGAAGACCGGTGTTTGGAAACGCTCGGCGAGGTCGAAGGCCGCGACCGTGAATTCGAAGCACTCGCGCGGGTTGGCCGGCAGTACGAGAACGTGTTTGGTGTCACCGTGACTCGCGTAGGCGCACGTCAAAAGGTCGCCTTGTTGCGTGCGCGTCGGCATACCCGTCGATGGCCCCACGCGTTGTACGTCAACGATCACCGCGGGAATCTCCGTGTAGTAGGCCAGCCCGAGTAACTCGTTCATCAGTGAGATGCCGGGTCCCGAGGTCGAGGTGAAGGCGCGCGCGCCGCTCCAATTGGCCCCGAGCACCATGCCGATGGAGGCGATCTCGTCCTCGGCCTGAATGATGAGGTAGTCGTTTTCGAAGGTGGGCTGACCCTCGGGTGTCGACGGTTCGACGCGGCGTCGTCGATACCTCGCGCAGAGTTGCGTGAAGTTATCCATGACCGCCGTGGCGGGCGTGATGGGGTACCACGCCGCCACCGTGGCGCCGGCGTACAGCGCGCCGAGTGCGACGGCCGTGTTGCCGTCAATCAGAATTGCGTCGTCGTTGGCGCGCATCGCGGCGACGCGAAAACCGAGGGGGACGTCGAAGTGCTCGCGGGCGAAGTCGTAGCCCAGTCGCAGCGCGCGCTGGTTCGACGCGCGGAGCTTCTCGTTGCGTGAGAACGTCTCGTCGAGGAGCGCCGCGACCAGATCAACGTCAACGTCAACCAGCGCCACGATCGCACCCGCGTAGGCGATATTTTTCATCAAGATTCGTTCGCGGGGTGCGGTGAAGTTCTCGAGGCACAGCCGGGCGAGGGGAACGCCAAGGAACGTGACGTCATCGCGCATCAGTTCCTCGTCGAGCGGCCAGCTCGAGTCGTAGAGTACGTAGCCGCCCGATCGGACTTCCGCGATGTCCTGGGCGTAGGTCTGCGCGTTCATCGCCACCATGAGGTCGTAATCGAGGGCGCGCGCCGTGTGCCCCTCGGCGTTGACGCGAATCTCGTACCAGGTGGGAAGGCCCTGGATGTTGGAGGGGAAGAGATTCTTTCCGGACACCGGTACGCCCATGCGGAAGATGGCCTGCATCAACAAGCTGTTGGCGCTCGCCGAACCGGTGCCGTTCACGTTGGCCAACTTGATGGCAAAATCGTTCGTTCGCAGTTCTTGGGTTGAGCGCAACAGCGTCGTCATCGGTTACCTCGTCTGCGGTAGGGGCAGCGCAACGTAGTTCGCGCTCTGGGCGTAGGGGATGATGAGGTCGAACAACGCCATGTCCCACGCGCTGGTGGGACAGCGTTCGGCGCAAAGGCCGCAGTGCACGCAGACGTTTTCGTCCTTGACCATTACCCGGCCGGTCTGCGGTAAGGGTGCCGACACGTAGAGCGCCTGGTCGCGATTGGTCGCGGGCGCCGAGAGCTTGGCGCGCAGCGTCTCCTCGTCGGCGTCACTCGTTATCGTCAGACACTGTACGGGGCAGATGTCGATGCAGGCGTCGCACTCGATGCAGGCAGGCGCGTTGAAATCAGTCTGCACGTCGCAGTTGAGGCAGCGCTGTACCTCACGCGCGGCCTGATCCGCGCTAAAGCCCAATTCGACTTCGAGTCCGAGAGACGTGAAGCGTTCGCTCAGACTCACGTGGTTCATCTTCTGTCGCGACGAGGGATTGAAGTCGTTGTGGTAGCTCCACTCACTCATTCCCATCTTCTGGCTGACCAAGGTCATTCCCTGTGGCGGCCGCTCCTCGAGGGGTGCCCCCTGGCAATGCTGGTGAATCGAGATAGCGGCCTGGTGACCGTGGGCGACCGCCCAGATGATGTTCTTGGGCCCGAAGGCGGCGTCGCCCCCAAAGAAAACGCCCGGTCGCGTGGACGCCATCGTCACTTCGTCGACGATCGGCAGGTCCCACTCGCCGAACTCGATACCGAGGTCGCGCTCGATCCACGGAAAGGCGTTCTCCTGACCGATCGCCAAAATGACGTCGTCGCAGGGAATGACCATGTGCGACACGACGCGAGAGTGGCGCGCGTCGTCGTCCCACTCAACCACGTCGAACTCCATACCGACGAGCCGGCCTGCCTCGATGACAAAGCGCGTCGGGGAGTGGTTCACGACAATGTCCACCTGCTCTTCCTCGGCGTCTTCGAGTTCCCAGGGTGAGGCTTTGAAGTATTCACGAGGACGACGCGCCATGACCTTGATGTCGCGCCCACCCAAGCGGCGCGAGGTTCGACAGCAGTCCATCGCGGTATTACCGACGCCGATGATCAACACGCGTTCGCCAATGGCGTCGACGTGACCAAAGGCCACGGATTCCAGCCATTCGATGCCGACGTGAATGCGATTCTCCACGGCGTCGTGGCGACCGGGAAGATCAAGTTCCTTGCCCTTGGGTGCGCCCACCCCTACGAAGATGGCGTCGAACTCTTGGGCGAGTAAGTCGCGCATGCTGGTGATGGCGGATCCGTAGTGCACCTCGACGCCCATGTCGAGGATAACGCCCGTCTCTTCGTCGAGCACCGAGTCGGGTAGGCGAAACTCGGGGATGTTGGTGCGCATCAGTCCGCCAGCACGGTGGAACTGCTCGAACAAAACAACCTCATAGCCGAGGGGCAATAGGTCGTTCGCCACGGTTAATGACGAGGGACCGGCACCGATCAACGCAACACGCTTACCGTTTTTCTCGACGGGTATCGTGGGCAGACGGTCGCGCACGTCGCCCTTTAAGTCGGCGGCTACACGCTTCAAGCGACAGATGGCGACCGGACTGCCGTCGACGCGCGTGCGTCGACAGGCCGGCTCGCACGGACGATCACAGGTTCGACCGAGGATGCCCGGAAAAACGTTGGACTCGCGATTGAGGAGGTAGGCGTCGTCGAATCGGTCCTGGGCGATGAGTCGCAGGTAGCCCGGCACGTTGGTGTGCGCCGGACAGGCCCACTGACAGTCGACGACCTTATGAAAGTAGTCCGGGTTCTCTACGTTCGTCGGTTCCATGGAAACACCCTCCATCGAGACTCGACGAAAAGTTACGACCAAAAGGGGTCGGCCGTTTTGTCTCTGAAGCCTCACTGTATCGCTCCCCAGCGAGTCCACGGTGGGTCTTTCGCCGCACTGATAGCGTCGCGCTGAGGCGCCATTTTCTCAGGAGGCAACAATGTTGATATCCACGATGAACGACGTGCCGGGTTATCGCGTCGTCGAAGTCAAGGGCGAGGTCTTTGGACTCACGGTGCGCTCGCGCAACGTGCTGTCAAATATTGGTGCGTCACTCAAGGCGCTCGTGGGCGGTGAGTTGCAGGGGCTGACGAAGAACTTGCAGACGAGTCGCGAGGAGGTGTTGCGTCGACTCAGTGACGAAGCCAGCGCCAAGGGCGCCAACGCCGTATTGGCGATGCGCTTTGACTCGAGTGAGATCGCCGACATGGGTTCGGAGATCTGCGCGTACGGCACGGCCGTGGTCCTCGAAGCGCTCTAGCGCGGTCCCCGCGTGAGCGTCGCCGCAATCACGTCGCGCACCGCCGCACCCAGGCGCGAGGCGTTGGCGTACGCGCCGAGTCGAGCGCCGGCACGACCGTGAAGATAAGCGCTGAGGGCAGCGGCGCTGAAGGGATCGTGACCGCGCGCGATCGCGGCACCGATGAGACCCGCCAGGACGTCACCAGTCCCCGCGCTGGCGAGGGCACTGGTACCGCTCGTCACGACGCGAAGTGCGCCCGCGGGATCGGCGACGATCGTGACGGGACCCTTCAGTAGAACAACGCATCCGGTGTCGCGCGCCAGTTGGCGCACCGCGCCGACGCGGTCGCGGCCGACGCTCGTACCCGTGAGCCGTGCAAACTCGCCCTCGTGGGGCGTGAGTACCCAGGGGACTTCCCGGGGGCGTTGACGAATGAGTTCGCCGGTGAGCCCGTCAGCGTCGACGACGACGGGTACGGTCACGTCGCGCAGGCGTGGCGCGAGCCACGCGGTGGCGTCGACCCCGAGACCGGGTCCCACGACGACGGCGTGCACGCGAGGATCAATTCGTGGTGATTCGTCGTACACGACCTCAACCGGCGGTGGCGCGACAGGTCGCGTTCCTTCGAGACGTGACGTCAAGCGCACCATAGACGCGCCGGCGGCGATGGCCCCTTCGCAGGCCAAGACCGCGGCGCCGCCCATCGTGGCCGACCCGGCCAGGATGGCCAAGGCGTGTTTCCACTTGTGGTCGCTCGGGCTGAACCGCACGAAGTCGCGGAGGTCGTCGTCAGTCACCAGGCCGTCGCGCGCGTGCGTCACGATGTGGAGTCCCGCGAAGCGACGCTCGCCAACGTAGTCAAGTGCGGCGCCGTTGACGTGGGCGTACTTGAAAGCGCCCAAAGCGACCGTGACGTCGGCGCGCGCCGGTGCGCCCAGGACGTCACCAGTATCGGCGTTGACGCCCGACGGGAGATCGACCGCGAGAACCTTGGTGGGACCAGAAATCGTCGGCGCGACGTAGGGCCGTGAACAGCCCAGACCAAAGGCGGCGTCAACGTAGAGGTCGTACCCTCGCAGGCTGGTTGGTTGATGGTCCACGTCAATGACGTCCACCCGCGCGCCGCGCCCGCGGAGCCACTCGGCGACAACCCGGCCGTCGGCCCCGTTGAGCCCCGGTCCGACAATCACCACGACACGTCGTCCGTAGCAGCTGCCGAGCAGTCGCCGGGCCTCGAGGGCGACCGCGGTGCCCGCGTCACGTACGAGCGCGACGTGACCCTTCGTGGCGACACAGCGCGCGTCGGCCTCGCGCATGTCGGCGGCGGACAACAATGGAAGTGGCACGAAACGTTCCTCAGTTCACCGAGTCCTCAGTTGTCAGCGTAGGTCCTTGGCGTTTCCGTGTGGTTGGCTCCTACCAGCGGAGAAGTGGCCCTTTGTCAGCGTTGATTCGGTCGCTACTTTTTGGCGAGGAAACGCTCGCGAATGAAGTGAAACGTCGTAGGGACCTGACGGTTGGGGTACGGCGCGCTGGTCGTTGTCGCCGGCGACCTGCCGGCCGCCATGGACGGCCTCGCCCGAGTGAGCTCGAAGGCCAATTCGACCATGCCCTCCACGCTCGACCCGAGTGTCAAGCTGACCGTGTTCACGCCGGATGCGCCCGCGCGCCGTCACGCACTTGGATTTCTCGATGAGCATCGTTCGACGATGACGCTCGCCTGTACTGGCGCGGAGCTGAATGTGGACTCGTTGCCATCGTGGAAGGCGTTGACGATCGACGCACCCACTCGCGTTGTTAAAAATGAGTTCATCGAGTCAACGCGGCACGGCTCGGCGAATCCGTGTTGAATGAGCCTAAAGGGGGAGTCGAGATGTGTCGAAATATAACGACGTTGCGGGGTCTCGAACCCCCGGTTACGACGCAAGAGATTGAGGCCGCGGCCCTGCAATTCGTACGCAAGGTGAGTGGCGTGTCGTCGGGTCCGCTCCTCGATTCGACGAGTTTTCGCGCGGCGGTGGCGGGTGTCGCGCGCGTCACCGAACAGCTACTTGGTGAACTTCCACCGCGGCAGCGGCCGCCGCGTGTCACGCCCGCGTCACGTCGTCACGACGCCTAGTCGCGTCGGCGGATCAATCTAATGCGCCGGCGAACCGACGAAAATGGCACGAAATTTTGCTCTACAATCTCCTAACTGAATAAGTTTCAAGTGAAATTTTTCGCACGATAAAGAATTTTTTGTGGAATCTGTTATCCTCGCGACATTCTTCTCAACGGATGTCGTGGGAATGAACGCAGTCGTGAACGCAGATATTCCGGGGGGAACGTGAGTATTTTTTGGATCAGTATCGGCATGGGTATCGCCGTCGCGGCGATTCTCGCTCTTTCGTCGGTTGCCTTCACCCTCGAGTACGCCGTCAGTCGTGTCGTGAATTTGGCGCACGGTGAAGTCCTCACTATCGGTGCCTACGCCGCTTACGTGGGCGAGATGACGTTTCATCTCAATCTCTACGTGTGTGCGCTCGTGGCCACGATTTTTGGTGCGGTGACCGGGATGGCCCTCAACTTCTTCTTGATTGAGCGCTTTCGCGGGCAAAAAGCCCTCTCGACCCTGATCGCGACACTCGGTGCCTCGCTCATTTTGCAGAATATCTTGCTTATCGCCTTTGGCGGCGCCAGCGTCTCCTACTCGTTTAACCAAGGCAATCTCCTCCACGTCGGGCCATTTCTCTGGACAACGCTGACCATTCGCGTCATTATTTCTGCGGTCGTGGTCGCCGTTTTGATTTACGTGTTCTTGCAGCGCACCAAGATCGGTAAGGCACTTCGCGCCGTCGCGCAAAATCGCGAGCTGGCACAGGTGAGTGGCATCCCGGCACGCAGCGTGGTCATGCGCACCTGGGCTACCGCCGGTGCCGTGTCGGGTTTCGCGGGCTTCTTGTACGGCGAGACCATCGGCACCATCACGCCGTCCATCGGTAACGGTTTTCTCTTGCTCTCGATTACCGCGGCCGTCGGTGGTGGCCTCGGTCGTCCGTACCCGACACTCGGTGGAGCCCTCCTGCTCGGTCTCGTCATGTCGATTGCCGGCACGTACTGGTCCTCGTCGTACCAGTTGGTCGTGGCCTTTGGATTCCTAGTCTTGATGTTGCTGATTAAGCCGAACGGACTATTCGTGCGCGGTAAGGCGCAGACGGTGAGGGCCTGATGCTTCAATACTGGACCGCTATTTTGTCCGAGGCCGCGATTTTCGCGATCTTGGCGATGGGCATCGACATGATTTGGGGTTGGGCGGGGGACTTTGACCTTTCGGCCTACGCCTACTTCGCCCTCGGGGTGTACATGACGATCGTCTTGACCATTGGCAAGGCGCACTCGCCGGTGACGTACGTCTTTGGTTGGCACCTCTACTATCCGCTGGCCGTCGCTCTCTCGGTCGTGGTGGTGGTCGCTTTCGCCGCGGTGATTGGGGCTATTGCTCTACGCAGTTTGCGCGAGGTCTACTTTTCGATCACGACCCTCGGCGCCGTCTGGGCGATTTACTACTGGGTCGAGAACTTCACCCCGCTCTTTAATGGTTACAACGGTGTCTACGGCCTCTTTGACCCACTCGGTAGTGGACTTTCCTACAACACGTACCACTACCTTTTCTTCGCGGCGTGCCTGATTATCTTGCTCGGCGTGTACTTATTAGTGTCACGAATCTCGACCAGCCCGTTCGGGCGTATGGTGCGCGCGGTGCGCGATGACGAATCGGCCGCGTCGGTGTACGGCCGCAACGTCTTTTGGGCCAAGTACCGCACGTACCTCTTTGGGGCCGGACTCGCGGGCTTCTCGGGCTCGCTCTTCGCCGCCTACATCGGTGCCTTCAACCCGCTCGACTGGAAGCCCACCGAGATCTTCGTGCTCTACGCGGCAATCTTGGTTGGGGGACGTGGCAATCCCAAGGGCGTCATCTTGGGATCATTTATTGTCTACGTCGGTTTCGTCGAACTGACGCGCTACATCCCTTCACCCGCGTCTCGACCGGAGCTCGGACCGGCCCTGCGACAGATTTTGATCGGGTTACTAATTATCTTGATGCTGAAGTTCCGACCGACGGGTTTGATACCCGAGCGACTCGGTGGCGACGGCACGGAGGGGCGTCGATCGTGGCGAACGCTGTTCACGAAGTCCCCCCAACGGGACGCGGAACCTGACGTCGTGATTGGGGCGCTCCCGGCGAGTGGAGTTGAGGCATCGTGACCGCTCTGTTAGAGATTGAAGGCATCACCAAGACTTTCGGTGGGGTCACCGCCGTGAGTCAGTGTTCGATGAGTATCCGTGAAGGTACCGTCGTTGGGCTCATCGGACCCAATGGTGCCGGTAAGAGCAGCGTGATTGACCTGGTATCGGGCTTCGAACGTCCCAACGAGGGCAGCATTCGCTTTGACGGACGTGAGATTGTGGGCAAGCGACCGGATCAGATTTCGCGCATGGGCCTCATTCGTACGTTCCAGACGCCTCGCGAGTGGCGCGACTTGTCGGTGATCGACAACGTCCGCGTGGGTCGTTCGGACTTGGAGCGCGACTCGTTGTGGCGCGCCGTAACGACGGGCCGCAAACTTCGCCGACTCGAAGATCGCGAGACCGACGAACTGCGCGATTTGATGACGCACTATCGATTGGACACGGTTCGTAACCAGCGGGCCGTGGGTCTGAGCGGTGGTCAAAAGCGGCTGCTCGAGTTCGCTCGGATTGCGGCGGCGCGTCCTCGCCTGACGATCCTCGACGAACCCATGGGCGGGGTGAACCCAGTACTCGGTGAGCGCATTGGCGAAGCAATTCGTGAACTCAAGCGCAACGGCAGCACCGTGGTGGTGGTGGAGCACAACCTACCCTTCATTGAACGTACCTGTGATGAAGTTGTCGTGATGGACCTCGGGACCGTCATCGCGCAGGGACCCTTCGCGGAGCTACGCGACAACAAGCGCGTCGTGGACGCCTACCTGGGGAACGATGACGAATGAGTGAGACCATGAATACGCCCGTCGTCTTGCGCGTTGACAAAGTCACGGCCGGTTACGGTGGCAATCCCATCATTGAGGATGTGTCATTACAGGTCTTCGAAGGGAAGATCACCGCGATCGTGGGGCCCAACGGTGCGGGTAAATCCACGTTACTGAAGGCCATTAGCGGCGTGATCAAAACGTCGAGTGGCCAAGTGATCGTGGGTGACAAGGACTGCACGAATTTCGCGCCCGAGAAGCTGGTTCGCCACCACCTCGCCTACGTGCCCCAAGTCGCGAACACCTTTCCGGACTTGACGGTCAAGGAGAACCTTGAGATGGGTGGCTACACGCGCAAGAGCGGGGTGGCCGAGCGAATCGAGGAACTCTGCGAACTATTCCCCGATATTCGCAAGTCACTCAAGCGAAAGGCTGGCGCCCTGAGCGGTGGCCAACGCAGCATGCTCGCGATGGCGCGTGGGCTCATGCTCGACCCAAAGGTCATGTTGCTCGACGAGCCGAGCGCGGGACTTTCGCCGATCTTTCAGAGTGCTCTCTGGGAGCAGATCGAAAAGGTCGCCGCGACGGGCGTGGGGGTTTGCGTCGTCGAGCAGAACACGCGCCGCTCGCTACGCCACGCGCACTGGGGCTACGTGCTCGTCCTGGGCAAGAATCGCCTCGACGGCCCGGCGTCGCAGTTACTCCACGACGAAGAGGTCATCGACCTCTACGTGGGGCGGATGTCGTAATGGTTCATCAGGTCTCAAATGAGAGCAATACAACAAGGGGGGAATGAAGTGCAATCCTTAAGAAAGAAGTTGTCCATCCGGGCAATGGCGAGTGCGGTGGCGCTCACGACGGCCCTCGGCACGGGCGTCGTAGTGGGAACCGACAGCGTCGCGGGGGCCTCCTCGGGTTCCGTGTCGTTTGGGGTTCTCTCGTGCTTCACCGGTCCACTCGCCAGCTTGGGTCAAGGTATCTATCAAGGTGCCCAAATCGCCCAGGCCCAGGTCAACGCGGCCGGCGGCATCCTCGGCAAAAAGCTCAACATCCCTCAGGGGGACACTGGCTGTGACCCGGTGGAAGGTAAGACTGCTCTTTTGAAGTTGCTCTCCGGCGGCGGCATTAAGGGGATCATCGGACCCACCACGCAAGAGATCAACGCCGTCGAGCCAGTGCTGAAGGCGAACAAGATCATTGACGAGTTCCAGGGTGGCGACGTTGGTCGTGACCACCAGACGGACCCGTACCTGTTCCGCGACAGCCCCTCGGACAGTCAGCTCGGTGTCGCGATGGCGACGTACGCCCACTTGAAGGGTTACAAGAAGGCTGACCTGTTGTTCTACTCCGACGCGGCCGCCCAGACGATCGTCGCGCCGGTAAAGACGACGTGGCTCAAGTTGGGCGGCACGATCGTGCACGTCTACAACATTCAGGCCGACCAGTCGTCGTACACGAACACGGTCGCTCAGGTGATTGCGGACAAGCCAAACGTGATCTTCTCGCAGACCGACGCGCAGACCGTCGCGGTTTTGTCCACGGAGTTCAGCCAGTTGGGGTCGAAGATTCCCTGGATCGGCACGGACATCACGACGAGTAGCGACTACATCAAGGCTTTTGGTGACGCCAAGGCCCACGCGGAGTTGACGTCGATCATGGGGACCTCGGTCTCTGGTGGCGCCTACAGCGCGTTCTTGAAGAGCTTTAAGAAGATGTTCCCGAGCCAGGCGGCCGCCGGACCCTTAAGCGGTTCGAACTACGCCTACGACGCGGTGATCTCCTTGGCCCTGGCCGACACCTACGCAAAGAGCTTTAACGGTTCGGTGGTGTCGAAGGACATGATGAAGGTGACGAATCCGCCGGGCGTGATCTGCTCGACGTACGCCGCCTGCGTGAAGCTTCTAAAGGCGGGCAAGAAGATTAACTACGAAGGCGCCAGTGGCAGCATCGACTACAACATGTACCACAACACCTTCGGTCCTTACGCGCCGTTCGTGGCGAACGCCTCGACCGGTAATGAGGTTCAGGGCA
>JANWIR010000096.1 GCA_025449805.1 Acidimicrobiales bacterium
GACTTCGATTCATCGACCAACGCGCTGATCGCGCGCTTTCGCGAACGGCGAGACCAAGGAGCAACGCGTGACGACTGTGCGACCAATGCAGATTGGCATGGTGGGACTGGGCCGGAGGGGAGCGACCCTGGTCCAGCGCCTGGTGCGTGACGGCCACGAGTGCGTGGTCTACGACGTGAACGATCAGGCCGCGCGGGCCCTGGTCGGTGACCGCGTACGCGCCGCTCGTTCACTCGAGGAACTCGTGGCCCAACTGGCGGCGCCGCGCGTGATTTGGTTGATGTTGCCCGCCGCGGTAACCCACGCCACGATCGAAGAACTCACGAACTTTCTGCGGGCCGACGACGTATTGCTTGACGGCGGCAACTCCTTTTACCAAGACGACATCGTGCGCGCGAAGGAACTCGCCGCGCGCGGCGTGCACTACGTGGACTGCGGGACGAGTGGCGGGGTGTGGGGACTCGAGCGCGGTTACAGCTTGATGATTGGCGGTGAGAAGGCGATCGTCGAGCGCCTCGACCCCATCTTTCGAACCATCGCCCCCGGTGAGGACGGCACCGCGCCGACGGCCGAGCGTACGCGACGCGACGGCACCGCGCAGCTGGGCTACCTGCACTGCGGCCCCGCCGGGGCGGGGCACTTCGTCAAAATGGTGCACAACGGTATTGAGTACGGCATGATGGCCGCGATCGGCGAGGGACTGTCGATCCTGCGTCACGCCGACGTGGGCACGCGCCCGGTCGAGGCCGACGCCGAGACGACGCCACTGCGCCATCCCGAGTTCTACGCCTACAACTTCGACCTGGCCGAGGTTACGGAGGTCTGGCGTCACGGATCGGTCATCAGTTCGTGGCTGCTCGATCTCACCGCCGACGCGCTCGCGCGTTCACCCCAACTCGAGGAGTACAGCGGTCGGGTCTCGGATTCGGGTGAGGGCCGCTGGACGCTCGAGGCCGCGATCAACGAGTCGGTGCCGTCGCCGGTGTTAAGTGCCGCGATCTTTCAGCGTTTCGAGTCGCGCGGACTCGGCGCCTTTACCGCGAAGGTGCTCTCGGCGATGCGCGCGGGCTTCGGCGGCCACGCGGAAAAGTCGACGTAGTGGATCACGAACTGCGCCGCTACGCGGACGCCCACGCGGCGAGCCAGGCGGCGGCCTCACTGGTCCTCGAGCACGCGCTCGAGGCGGTGGCCCAACGGGGCACGTTCAGCTTCGCCGTGAGCGGCGGTCGTACTCCCTGGGTCATGTTCGAGACCCTGACGACGTTGCCCATGCCCTGGGGTCAAACGACCATCTTCCAAGTCGACGAGCGCGTGGCGCCAGAGGGGAGTGACGAACGAAATCTCACGCACCTTCGCGCGAGTCTCCAAACGGTCAACGCGCGGATAGTGGCGATGCCCGTCGAGGGTGACCTCGACGACGACGCGCGCCGCTACGAAGAACGCCTGCCGGAACAGATCGATCTCGTGCACTTAGGACTCGGTCCCGACGGCCACACCGCCTCGCTGATCCCCGGCGACTCGGTGCTCAACGAGACCACGCGTCTGGTGGCGCCGACCGGTCTCTACCAGGGACGACGACGCCTCACCCTCACGTACCCGGGACTGGCGCGAGCGTGCGCACTGCTGTGGCTCGTGGTGGGCGAGGCGCCGCGAGAGGCCCTCACGGCCCTGCGACGACACGACCCGGCCATCCCGGCCGGACGCGTGCGCGCCGAGCGCTCAATCATCATCTGTGACGAGGTGGCCGCGCCGTGACGCGCGAGGACCAACAACGCGCGGCCGCTCGCCGGGCCGCCGCGCTGGTCGACGACGGTATGCGCGTCGGGCTCGGCACCGGTTCGACGGTGGGCTTTCTCCTCGACGAACTCGCCGAACGTCACCCCGAGGCACGCTACGTCGCGACCTCGCCGCGCACGGAAGTAGAGGCCCGCCGTCGTGGACTGTTACTCACCACGCTCGACGAGTGTCCAACCGTGGACCTCGCGATTGACGGCGCCGATCAAGTGTCGCCCGACGGTTGGCTCGTGAAGGGTAAGGGCGGCGCCCTGACGCGCGAAAAGATCGTCGCCCGTGCGGCGGCGCGCTTCGTGATCATCGTCGACGAAACCAAGGTGGTGGACGCGCTGAGCGCGCCGGTACCCGTGGAGCTCCTCGCCTTTGGCCTCGGCGCCACGTTGTCGCGTTTGGCGCCCGTGCAGGTACGTGACGCTGCGCGCACCCCGGATAACGGCGTGCTCGCTGACTACCTCGGGGCGTTCACCTCGCCGAGCGCGCTCGCGCACTGGCTCGATACGTGCGTTGGTGTCATCGAGCACGGTCTCTTCGCCCCGACGCTCGTGACCACGATCTTGGTGGGCGCGAACGACGAAATTCACCCACCGTTGATTGGAGACGTCGTATGACCGCTCACCCCCTGGCCTCCGACGACGTTCGTCCCGATCCCCACGTCATCGTCATCTTCGGCGGTACCGGTGACCTGGCGCACCGCAAGATTTTTCCCGGACTGTTCCACCTCTATCTCGCGAACCTGCTGCCGGAACGTTTTCGCATTATCGGCGTCGTACGCCCGCCGGCCAAGGGTTCGAACGAGGACTTTCGCGCGCGCGTGCGTGACGCGATCGTGGAGTTCGGGGACACCAAACCCGACGGCGAGGCGTGGGACGCGTTCATCGCTGCGGTGAGCGCAGTGCCCGCGGACGCGACGCACCCGGCGGCGCTGGTGGCGGCGGTCGACAGCGCCGAGCGCGAACTCGGTGAGGGCGCGCGCCGTTTGTACCACTTGGCCGTGCCGCCCGACGCGACGTTGGAACTCATCACGATGTTTGGCGCGACTGGTCTCAATAAGAACGCGCGGGTGATCTGTGAGAAGCCCTTCGGCGTGGACCTCGCCTCGTCCAAGGTGCTCAACGCGACGCTTCGCGCGAACTTTGACGAGACCCAGGTCTTTCGCATTGACCACTTCTTGGGTAAAGAGTCCATCGACAACATCCTCGCGCTGCGCTTCGCGAATCGACTCTTCGAGCCGCTGTGGAATCGTGACCACATCTGCTTCGTGCAGATCGACGTGCCCGAGAGTTTGACGGTGGCCGGACGCGGCGCCTTTTACGAAGAGACCGGGGCCTTTCGCGACATGGTGGTCAGTCACCTCTTTCAGGTCATGGGCTATCTCGCCATGGAACAGCCCACCAGTTTCGACGCCGGGCCACTGCGCGACGAGATTCACAAGGTCTTTTTGACCATGCGCCCCCTCGACGTCAACAACGTGGTGCGCGGGCAGTACGAGGGGTACCGCGACGAGCCGGGCGTCGCGCCCGACTCGACGACCGAGACCTTCGTCGCGCTACGCGTCGAGATTGAGAACACGCGCTGGAAGGGCGTGCCGTTCTACCTGCGCACCGGTAAGGGTCTCGCCCAACGTCGCCAAGTCATCACCATTGGCTTCGACGAACCCGTGATGCGCCTCTTTCCCCTGGCCAAGGACGCCCAGGCCTGGCGCGGTAACCGGTTGGTCGTGGACTTCGCCGACCCCGGATCGATCCACGCGCACTTCTTGGCGAAGGAACCCGGGCCGGTGATGCAACTCGGCGAGGCCACGATGTCCTTTTACTACAAGGACTCGTTTCGTCACGCGCATCACCTCGAAGCGTACGAACACCTCATCTTGGAAGCAATGCTCGGCAATCGCGCGTTGTTCACGCGCTCTGACGGCATCGAGCGACTCTGGGAGGTCGCGGCGCCCCTGCTCGAGGTGGCCCCCGCGGTCGAGTTTTACCCGCAAGGTTCGTGGGGTCCGGCCTCGATGGAGCGCATCGTCGCGCCCCACGGTTGGTGCCTGCCCTAGTGGCGTGCGTCAAGCTGGTGCTCTCGGACGTCGACGGCACCCTCGTCACGTCGGACAAACGCCTCACCGAGCGCAGCGTCGCGGCGGTCGCCGCTCTCGGCGAGGCGGGAATTCGTTTTGCGCTCACCAGCGCTCGACCACCCCAGGGACTCGTCGCTTACGTCGAGGCCCTGTCGATTTCGACGCCGCTCGGCGCCTTTAACGGCGGGACCATCGTGGACCCACAAATGCGCGTCCTCGAGGAAAGCCTGATCGACGCCGACCTGGCGCACGCGATGATCGACGAACTGGCGACCCAGGGTCTCGCGCCCTGGGTCTATCAGGGCCCGCACTGGTACGTCACCGACGTGCACGCGCCCCACGTGGCGCACGAGGCACTCGTGAGTCACGACACGCCCGTTGAGGTGGAGAACTACGCGTTTCTCGCGGGCGGGGTCGCGAAGATTGTCGGCGTCAGCGACGACGACGCGCGTAGCGCCGCGGCACTGGTGGTAATGAGTGAACGTTTTTCGTCGCGCGCTTCAGTGTCACGGTCGCAGAGTTACTACCTCGACGTGACCGACCTCGCGGCGAATAAGGGTCGCGTCGTGCACTTTCTGAGTGCCTACTACGACCTCGCGCCCGAGGAGATCGCCACCATTGGTGACATGCACAACGACGTGGCGATGTTCGAGGCGTCGGGCCTCAGTATCGCCACGGGCAACGCCGCACCGGACGTGCGCGAGCGCGCGCGTGCGGTGACGACGAGTAACGACGACGAGGGCTTCGCGCGAGCGATTGAGCGATTCATCCTCGACGCGTAGCGCCGCTTTTTTACTTACCGAGGTAGGGGCAGTGGCGACAGCCACTCGAACAGCACGAGCCGCGCCGCAGGTGCGTGACGACGGTGAGGACCGTCAGGCCCGTCGAGGGATCGCGGTAGTGCGGCTCGTCGGCGCGCACGGCCGCTTCGTGCGCCGCCAGAATCGCCGCGTAGTCAGCGCGCGTGGGGTCACAGCGCGTCGGGTGGGGGCGAGGGATCTCGTTGAGCGACGTCACGGTCGCTCAGTCGTCGACTCGTAGGACGACCTTGCCGAACTTGCCCGGTTCGGCGAAGTAGTTGTAGGCCTCACTAACCTCGTCGAGGGCAAAGACGCGCGCGATCGGCACGCGCACCTCGCCGGTGCGCCACCGCGGCACCAGGGTGTTCGCCACGCGTTCGAGGACGACGGTCTTTTCGTCGCGGCTGCGCGCGCGAAGGGTCGAGCCCGTGAGGCGCGCGCGCGAGGCCATGATGACGCGCAGGTCGACTTCGGCGCGCGAACCCGCGCCCACGCCGATCACCACGACGCGCGCGAAGCGCGCGAGCCGGGGGAGGACGCGCTCGAGGTGCGCCGCGCCAATGAGTTCGAGTACCACGTCGACGTCACGCAGCGCGTCGACCTCATCAAGGGTGATCGTCTGGTTCGCGCCGAGTTCACGCAGTCGCGCGTGGTGGGTCTCGTCGCGGGTGACCGCGATGACCTCGGCGCCCAGCGCGCGGGCAATCTGCACACCCGCGACGCCCACGCCACCGGCGGCACCCGAGATGACGACGCGTTGGCCGGCCTCGAGTGCACCCTGCGTGACCAGGGCGTCGTGGGCGGTGGTGAAGGCTTCGGCGAAACCGCCGGCCTCACTCCAGTCCACGTGGTCGGGGATGAAGAGAAGGTGCTCACTGGGTACGAGACAGTGCGTGGCCTGCGCGCCGCCGCCCACCAGCGCACAGACGCGTCGTCCAAGAATTGGCTCGCGCACGGCCGCGCCCACCGCGGTGACGATGCCGGCCAGTTCCATCCCGGGCACGTCGACCGGCCAGCCCGGGGGCGCGGGGTAGAAGCCCCGGCGCTGTAAGAGATCGGCCGCGTTGAGTCCGGCCGCGCGCACCGACACCACCACGTCGAGTGGTCCCGGTACCGGGGTCTCGCGCTCGGCGAGGACGAGTTCGTTCTCCACAATGGTCACGCAGCGCACGCGACGAGCCTACGGGTGTTCACGCGTCGCCTGGTTCCGTTAGGGTGCGGCTATGACTCTCTACGACATCCCCGTCAACACGCTCAGCGGTGAGCCTTCGTCGCTCGGTCACTTCAAGGACCGGACCCTCTTGCTGGTGAACGTGGCCAGTAAGTGCGGCCTGACGCCCCAGTACGAGGGACTCGAAAACCTCCAGCGCACCTACGAGTCGCGGGGCTTTACGGTGCTGGGTTTTCCCTGTAATCAGTTCATGGGTCAAGAGCCCGGTAGCGCCGAGGAGATTCAGAGTTTCTGTTCGACGACCTACGGCGTGACGTTTCCGCTCTTTGAAAAGATTGAGGTCAACGGCGAGAACCGTCACCCGATCTACGAGGAGTTGACCAAGGTCGCCGACGCCGAAGGTCACGACGGCGACGTGCGCTGGAACTTCGAGAAGTTCCTCGTGAGCCCCGACGGCACCATTGAGCGCTTCGCGCCCCAGGTGACCCCCGAGGACCCCGCGCTCATCTCGGCGATCGAGACGTCGCTGCCCTAGACCTCGATCACGCGCCGTAGGCGCGCGAAGGTTGGCGTGAAACCCACGCGTCGCCAAAAACGATCCGCGTCGCGGTTCGCCACGCGCCAGTGCACCTCGGCGTAGCGCGCGCCACGCGCGGCGTGTTCGGTCAATACCTGCTCGACCAAGAGGCCACCGAGCCCACGACGACGCTCGTTACCGCGCACCACGACCCCACTGAGGTGCACCACGTCGTCGAAGGAGCCGCGTCGCGGGTCAAGGGGATAGCTCACGCACTGCGCGAGCACCTCGTTTCCGCGCGCGAGCACGTGCCAGTCGACTTCGGGGTCGTCGAGCGTCGCGGTGATGGTCTCACCCGGGAGCGCCGCCGGAAGAAAGAAGTTCGGACCGTCGCGCTGGGCCGCGTCGAGGTCGGCGTCGAGTTCTTGCGCGACGCCCCACTCGTCTTCGCGCCCGTGGCGCAGAACCACGCCCGCGGGCAAGGGGGGCGGCGTGACGTTGGCCAGTGCGCGCACGCCGCGCCGGTGCTCTTTCGCGAATCCCAGTTCGCTCCACGGTACGAAGGCGTCGACGCGGTCGGGGGTCCAGACCCAGTGTTCGCGAGCACCGGCGTCAATCCACTCCTGACCCGCACGCGCGTAGAGCGCGGCGAGCGTGTCGAACTCATCGAAGGAGACCCCATCAGGTCCGACCCAGGCCGAGGGGCCGCGCGCGTCGGTGAGCAACGCGCCGTAGAGGTGACCAACCAGTGCGCCGTGGCGGATCGCCACCCAGATATTGGCGCGCTGCGCGCGCAGCGCCACGTCGAAGAGTTCGTCGTCGACGACGTGATTAATGGCCGGCTCGAGGGCGCTGGCGTGGGCGAGTTGCTGGTTGACCAGCGCCACAATGGCCGACACGTCGTTGATCTCGAGACGTCGCACGTGGACCACGGGCTCAGGGTAGTGCTCAGGCTGTGTCAAAGTCGAGGCGTGAAACTTCGCGCCACCCTCTTCGATATGGACGGGCTCCTGCTCGATTCCGAGATCCTCTGGCACAAGGCCGAACTCGAGGTCTTCGGTGAACTGGGCGTGGTGATTGACCGTGAGGGCCGTTCCACGAAGGGCATGTTCGTCGGCGAAGTGGTCGCTCACTGGTACGCGCGCCAACCCTGGAGCGGGCCGACACCCGACGAGGTGGTGGCGCGACTGCTCGCGCGCGTGGGCGACCTCGTCGAGCGCGAAGGGCGACTCCTGCCGGGGGCGCAGCGCGCTCTAGATCTCACGGGCGCGTATGGGCCACTCGCGCTCGCGAGCTCCACGCCACTGGCCCTTATTGAACGCTGCCTCGCGCACTTTTCGTTGCGCGACCGCTTCGTCTCACTGCACTCGGCCGAGTTCGAGCCCTACGGTAAGCCCCACCCCGGGGTCTTTCTGAGCGCCGCCGCCGCGCTCGGGGTCGATCCCAAGGCCTGCCTCGTGCTCGAGGACTC
>JANWIR010000097.1 GCA_025449805.1 Acidimicrobiales bacterium
GAGATGTTCCGCAAGCTGCTGGACCAGGGCCAGGCGGGCGACAACTTGGGCGCGCTGTTGCGCGGTACCAAGAAGGAAGAAGTGGAGCGCGGCCAGGTGCTGTGCAAGCCCGGTTCCATCACGCCCCACACCCAGTTCGAGGCCTCGGTCTACGTGTTGACCAAGGACGAGGGTGGCCGTCACAAGCCGTTCTTCGCGAACTACCGTCCGCAGTTCTACTTCCGCACCACGGACGTGACCGGTACCGTCGAGTTGCCCGCGGGCACCGAGATGGTGATGCCCGGTGACAACACCGAGATGACCGTGACCTTGGGTAAGCCGATCGCAATGGAAGAGGGTCTCACCTTCTCCATCCGCGAGGGTGGCCGTACCGTTGGTTCGGGCCGCGTCGTCAAGATCCTGAAGTAGTAGGTCATGGCCGACAACCGTCAAATGATTCGAATCCGGCTGAAGGCCTTCGACCACGGCGTCTTGGACCAGTCCACGGCGAAGATCGTCCAGACCGTTGAGCGCACCAACGCTCGCGTGCAGGGTCCCGTGCCGCTGCCGACCGAGAAGCACCGTTACACGGTGGTTCGTGGTCCGCACAAGCACAAGGACAGCCGCGAGCACTTTGAGATGCGTATTCACAAGCGTCTGCTCGACATCGTCGACCACACCGCCAAGACGGTCGATTCGCTCCAGCGTCTCGACCTGCCGGCCGGCGTGGACATCGAGATCAAGATTCGCCAGAGTTAACCCCCGGGGCCCCGCCAACGCCTTTGCGTTGGCGGGGGCTCGTGGTGTAGGGTGAGAAGCCCCCCATTTGGTGTCGGGGGGCGAACAAATGAAGTGTTCCGTCGCCCTTCGGGGAACGCGGAACCGAACCAGTCGAGCGCTCCGTTCGAGTCACCATGACTCGGCGGAGCGTCTGTGTGTCGGCGTGCCGACGTGCGGGAACGAAGCAGTACGAGAGGAAGAGGAAAACGTGGCGACCAAAGCGATCGTCGGCGAGAAGGTGGGCATGACCCAGGTCTGGGATGACCAAAATCGCGCCATCCCCGTGACCGTGGTGCGCGTCAGCCCCTCTCGCGTCGTCCAAATTAAGACCCCCGAAAAAGAGGGTTACTCGGCGCTCCAGGTGACCTGGGGTACGCGTCGGGTCTCGACGCTCACCAAGCCCGAGCTCGGGCACTTCGAAAAGGCCGGCGTCGCGCCGGGCAAGTCACTCGTCGAGCTTCGCCTCGACGACGTGTCGGGCTACGCCGTGGGCCAGGAGATCCTGGCCGACACCTTTGAAAAGGGCGAGATGATCGACGCGACCGCCGTCTCGAAGGGCAAGGGCTTCGCCGGTGGCATGAAGCGCCACAACTTCTCGGGTCAAGGGGCCGCGCACGGTAACCACAAGCACCACCGCGCGCCCGGTTCCATTGGCGCCTGCGCCACGCCCGGACGTGTCTTTAAGGGCACCAAGATGGCCGGTCGCATGGGTGGCACCCAGGTGACCACCACCAACCTCGAGGTCATCGGCGTCGACGCCGATCGCCAGCTCGTCCTCGTCAAGGGCGCCGTACCCGGTCCCCGGGGCGGCGTCGTGGTGCTGCGCACCTCGGTCAAGAATCCCATGAAGGCTGGAGGTAACCGATGAGCGACGTCTACACCCTCCGCGGACCGGTGAAGAAGGATCGTCCGGCGCCGGTTGCTCGACGCGTTGAGCGCAAGAGTCTCTCGGGCCAGGTGCTCGGCAGCGTCGACCTTGAGCCGACGATCTTTGGTCTCGAGCCCAACGTGGCCGTGATGCACCAGGTCGTCGTCGCGCAGCTGGCCGCCAAGCGCGCCGGCACCCAGTCCACCAAGACCCGTAAAGAGGTCAGTGGTGGTGGTAAGAAGCCCTTCAATCAGAAGGGCACCGGCGGCGCCCGTCAAGGTACCGTGCGCGCCCCGCACTACCCCGGTGGTGGTATTGCGCTCGGACCCAAGCCGCGTAAGTACGACCAGAAGACGCCCAAGAAGATGATTCGCCTGGCGCTCTACTCGGCCCTGTCGGACCGCGCCGCGCTCGAGCGCGTCGCGTTGGTGGACAACTTCGCCGCCTGGGCCGCGCCCAAGACCAAAGAGGCCGTCGCCACGCTCGAGACCCTGGGGCTCGAGGGCAAGATTCTCGTCGTGCTCGGTCGCGACGACGCGGTTGCCACGCGCAGTTTCCGCAACCTGATGAACGTCAAGACCATTGACGCCGGTGAGCTCAACGCCTACGACGTCCTCGACGCCGACTGGGTGCTCTTCACCGACGCCACGCTGCCCCAAGCCAAGGAGGCCAACTAATGCGCGACGCCATGAGTGTCCTGATTCGCCCCGTCGTCTCGGAGAAGACCTACGCCCTGATGGATCAGGGCACCTACGTCTTCATCGTCGACCCGCGCGCCACCAAGATCGACGTCCGTCACGCCGTCGAGCAGGCCTTCAACGTGAGCGTGACCAACGTCAACACCTTGAACCGCAAGGGCAAGGCCACGCGCAACCGCCGCACCGGCGTCACCGGCTCGCGGCCCTCGACCAAGCGCGCCATCGTCACCTTGAAGCAGGGTGACACGATCAACCTCTTCGAGAACTAAGGAACGCCATGGCCCTTCGTCACCGTAAGCCCACCAGTCCCGGTCGTCGCTTCCAGACCGTCTCGGACTTCGCCGAGCTGACCACCCGCACGCCGGAGAAGTCGCTGCTCGAGCCCAAGTCCAAGACCGGCGGCCGTAACAACTACGGCCGCAAGACCTCGCGTCACCGCGGCGGTGGTCACAAGCAGCAGTACCGCGTGATCGACTTCAAGCGCAACAAGGACCACGTGCCCGCCAAGGTCGCCACCATTGAGTACGACCCGAACCGCTCGTGTCGCATCGCGCTGTTGCACTACGCCGACGGCGAGAAGCGCTACATCCTCGCGCCGGCCAACTTGAAGGTCGGCGACGTCGTCGAGTCCGGCCCCAAGGCCGACATTCGCACCGGTAACGCCCTGCCCATGCGCTTTATCCCGACGGGTTCGACCGTGCACAACGTCGAGGTGCGCCCCGGCGGCGGTGGCAAGATGGCCCGCAGCGCCGGCATGAGCGTCCAACTCGTCGCGAAGGACGGCGCCTACGCCACCTTGCGTCTGCCCTCGACCGAGATGCGCCGCGTGCCGATTGACTGTCGCGCCACGCTCGGTACGGTCGGTAACTCCGAACACGAGCTCATCAAGATCGGTAAGGCCGGCCGCAACCGCTGGAAGGGCGTTCGCCCCCAGACGCGCGGTGTGGCAATGAACCCCGTTGACCACCCCCTCGGTGGTGGTGAGGGTAAGACCTCGGGTGGTCGTCACCCGGTGTCGCCCTGGGGTCAGCCCGAAGGTCGCACGCGTCTGCCCAAGGCGTCAGACGCGCTCATTATTCGTCGCCGCCGTGGTCGCGGCTCCCGGAGGTAGGTAGAACATGTCACGCAGTCTCAAAAAGGGTCCCTTCATCGACGCGCACCTTCTGAAGAAGGTGGACGCCATGAACGCGGCCAACGAGAAGAAGGTCATCAAGACCTGGAGTCGCCGTTCGACGATCATCCCCGACATGGTCGGTCACACCTTCGCCGTGCACGACGGTCGCCGTCACGTGCCGGTGTTCGTCAACGAGTCCATGGTCGGTCACAAGCTCGGCGAGTTCTCGCCGACGCGCACCTTTAAGTTCCACGCCGGACAAGAGAAGACGGGTAGGCGCTAATGACCGGTCCCAAGACCAACGAACGCCCCGGCACCCGCGCCACGCTGCGCGGCTACCAGATGTCGGCCAGTAAGGCCCGCGTCGTGTTGAACCTCATCCGTGGCGAGGACGTCACCACCGCGCGCGAGATTCTCGCCGGCACGACCCGTGAGGCCGCCGACGTCATCGGCAAGGTCCTCGCCTCCGCCGTCGCCAACGCCGTGAACAACGACGCCATGGTCGCCGAAGAGCTCTTCGTCTCCGCGGCCTTCGCCGACGAGGGCGTCACCATGAAGCGCTTTACGCCCCGCGCGCGCGGCCGCGCCGGCAAGATTTTGAAGCGCTCCACCCACATCACCGTGATCGTGTCGCGCATGGACGACGAGCGTCTGGCGCTGTTCCGCGTTGCGCGCAGCGCGCAGGCCGCGGCCAGTCGCGCGCGACGCGTCTCGTCGAGTCGCCGCCGCGCCGATCAGACCGCCAGCGTGAACCGTCGCGAGGCCGCCGCGGAAGCCGCGCTCGAGGCGTCCGCGTTGCACGAGGCGACCGACGCGTCGACCACCGACGGCGTTGACGTCGTCCAGGCGACGACGACCGAGGAAGAGTTCGGCGGCGTGATGCACGACAGTGAGGCCGTCGACGACGTCGCGGCCGACGAGACCGCGAAGGAAGAGACCGTGGACGAGACCACCAAGGAGACGAACTAATGGGTCAGAAGGTCAACCCCTACGGTTTCCGTCTCGGCATTACGACCGACTGGAAGTCACGCTGGTTTAAAGAGCGTGGTTACAAGGACCTCGTCATCGAGGACTGGAAGATCCGCGACTACCTCACCAAGCAGCTCGAGAGCGCCGCGGTGAGTCGTATCGAGATTGAGCGCAACTCGGACCGCGTGCGCATCGACATCCACACCGCGCGCCCGGGCATCGTGATTGGTCGCCGGGGTGCCGAGGCCGAGCGTCTGAAGAAGGACCTCGAGAAGATCACCGGTCAAAAGAACAAGATCTCCCTCAACATCCAAGAGATCAAGCAGCCCGAGCTCGACGCCGCGTTGATCGCGCAGGGCATCTGCGACCAGTTGTTGCGTCGCGTGGCCTTTCGTCGCGCGATGAAGCGCGGTATCCAGACGGTGCAAAAGGCCGGCGCGCTCGGCGTGCGCATCCAGGCCTCGGGTCGTTTGGGTGGCGCGGAAATGTCGCGTCGCGAGTCCTACCGTGAGGGTCGCGTGCCGCTGCACACGTTGCGCGCCGACATTGACTACGGCTTCCGCGAAGCGCGGACTTCGACGGGTCGTATCGGCGTCAAGGTGTGGATCTACAAGGGCGACATTTTGCCCTACCAGCTCACCAACGACGAGAAGATCGTGCGCGAAGCGGCCATGGCCGCCGGTGACGCGGTACCCGTCGGGGCGACGCCCGCCGCGCCCAAGGGCGTCGTGCGCGCCGGTGGCGGACGCCGTCGCGTCGAGGACGCGCCGGTCGAAGCCGTTGAGGTTGAGGTCGCTGAGGCCATTGACGCCGCGCCGGTCGACTTGATTGTCTCCACCCCCGAGGTTGAGGCCCAGTTGAGCGTCGAAGAAGAGATCGAGCGTCGTACGGCCCAAGAGCACACCGACACGCCGCACTTTCGAAAGGACGCTGAGTAACTATGTTGATGC
>JANWIR010000098.1 GCA_025449805.1 Acidimicrobiales bacterium
CAGGAGATCTTGGCGGGCCTCCGCGAGGGTGCGGTTGACGTCGTCGTGGGCACGCACGCCCTTTTGAGTGAGGACGTGCGTTTCACGTCCCTGGGCTTGATCGTGATTGACGAGCAACACCGCTTCGGCGTGGAGCAACGCGCCACGCTGCGCGACCAAGGACGCGAACGCAGCCGCGAGGGCCGCGACCCCGACGTGCTGGTCATGACCGCGACGCCGATTCCGCGCACCGCCGCGATGGTGGCCTTCGGCGACCTGGACTTGTCGGTCATCGACGAACTGCCCAGTGGCCGGCGAGCCATTCGCACCAGTTGGGCGCGTAGCGCCGACGAGGTCGCCAGCTGCTGGCAACACGTACGTGACGAAGTGGCCGCGGGCAATCGCGCGTTCGTGATCTGTCCCTTGGTCGAGGGCTCGGCGCGCGTCGAAGCTACCAGCGCGGTGGACGAGCGCACTCGCTTAGCGTTAGGTGAACTGCGGGGACTCGCGGTGGGTCTCTTGCACGGGCAGATGAAGTCCGACGAAAAAGAGACCGTCATGGCGAGTTTTCGCGCGGGTGAACTCGACGTCCTCGTCGCGACCGTCGTTATCGAAGTGGGCGTTGACGTCCCCGAGGCGACCATCATCGTGATCGAGGACGCGTGGCGTTTTGGTCTGGCGCAGCTGCATCAGCTGCGCGGTCGCGTCGGGCGACGTGACGTGCAGAGTTACTGCTATCTCCTCGGCGACGCGCCCACTGAGGAGGCGCACGCGCGCCTCAGTGCCCTCGTCGCGACGAACGACGGTTTCGCCCTGGCCGAAACCGACCTCGAACTGCGCGGCGAGGGCACGTTGCTCGGCGCGCGCCAAAAGGGCCGCAGTGACCTGCGCCTGGCGAACCTGCGCCGGGACGAGGCGCTGTTGCGCGACGCGCAGACCTTGGCCCAGGAGGTGGTCGAGGCCAACGGCGAGGCGCTCGACGTCCTGAGCGACGAACTGCGACTTTTCGTGGATGAGGATGAGGCGGGTTACCTGTTTAAGTCGTAACGCGAAAGGCCCTACCCTGGTGGGGTGCGCGTAATCGGTGGTAGTGCCCGTGGTCGCCCGCTGAAGGCGAAGTTGCCAGCCACCGTGCGGCCCACGACGGACTTCGCGCGTGAAGCCATCTTTTCGATGCTCGAGAGCCGGGGCGGTCTCGAGGACTTGGTGGTGGCGGACCTGTACTGCGGGTCGGGCGCGATGGGAATTGAGGCACTCTCGCGAGGGGCGCGCAAGGTCTACTTCGTCGACGCCGACCCGGCCTGCCTGGCCGCCGTGCGCGAGAACCTCGAACCCTTCCACTTAGCCGGTGAGGCGATTTACGTCCGCGCGACGTTGCCACTGTGGAGTCCGCCGGCCGACCTGGACCTGGTGCTCGCCGATCCACCGTACGGACCGATGGACGTCGTGAGCGTGCTGCGCGGCGTCACGGCCGAGCGCGTCGTGATTGAAAACGACCACCACGTTGAGGCGCCCGAGGGCTGGTGGGTCACCAAAACCAAGCGGTACGGCACTACGCTCGTAACGATGCTGGAATCCGCGCCCGCCGAGGACGCATGACGGTCGGCCTGATCCCCGGTTCGTTCGATCCCTTTCACAACGGGCACCTCGAGGTGGTCGAGCGGGCCTCGCGCATCTTTGACGAGATCGTGGTGGCCGCTATTCGCAACCCCCAAAAGTCCGAACCACTCTTCGACCTGGACCAACGCCGCGAGATGATTGGCGAAAGCTGCGCGCACCTGTCCAACGTGCGTATCGTCTCGATCGCGACGTTGCTGGTGAACGTCGCGCGCGACGTCAACGCGACGTCTATCGTGAAGGGCCTTCGGGCGGTGTCGGACTTTGAGAGTGAGTTGCAAATGGCGCAAATGAACCGTTCGCTGTCGGGCGTCGAAACACTCTTTCTTCCCTCGAGCTCCCACACCTCCTTTATTGCGTCGCGACTGCTGCGTGAGGTGGCGCGCTACGGCGGGGACGTCTCGAGCTTCGTACCCGAGCCGGTGCGCCGGCGCCTCGACGAAAAGTTTCCCCGGGTGACGCCGTGAGTTACGACGACTTCAGCGAAGCGGGGGAGTTCACGAGCGGTGGCCACGCCCGACGCGATATTGAAGCGGACCTGCGCGACCTGATCGAACTGGTCGCGAACGCCAAGCAGATGCCCCTATCGAACTCGGCCCTGGTGTCGCGCGACGACGTGTTGAACCTGCTCGAGCAGGCCCTGCGCAATATTCCCGACGAGATTCGCGAGGCGCGCTGGGCACTGCGCGACCGCGAAGAGCTCATGGCGAGCGAGATGCAAAAGGCGCAGCAACTCATGGATCAAGTGCGCGCCGAGGCCGCTCGGATGGTCGATAAGACCGAAATCGTGCGTCAGTCACGCCTGCGCGCCGACCAGATCATCGCGGAGGCCCAAACGAGGGCGCGCCAGATGATCAATCAGAGCGAGGACTTCATCGACGGCAAGCTCGGAAGTTTCGAGATCGTCCTGGAGCGTCTCTTGCGTACGGCGCGTTCGGGCCGGGAGCGACTCAGCGCGCAGGGTCTGCCCACCTCACTCGTGAACGATGAGCCCATCGACACGTTGCTCCCACCCGCGGCGCCACTCGACACCTACGACGAGCGTCCCGAGGAGGCGCCCTCCTCCTTTTTCGATCAGGACGCCTTCTAGCGCGTGCGCTCGCCCTACCTCGTCTCGGTCGCGAAGCTGCTCCGCGACGTTCCCTCCACCCTCGAGGTGCGCTTCGAAGCGCCCTTTGACGAGCCCCACGAGTTCGCGCCACGCGGGCCGGTCGAAACCGACGTCTTTCCCGAAGCCACCGTCGAGGTCGACGTGCGCCTCGAGAGCTTTAGTGGGGGACTGCGCGCCAAAGGTCGCGTGGCGGCCCCCTGGCACGGGGTCTGTCGGCGGTGTTCGACGCCGGTGCTCGGGCGTAGTTCGGTCAGTGTCAACGAGCGGTTCGTCGACCAACGTGGTCCCGGCGACGACGAGGCGTACCTCATTGAGAACGACCTGGTCGACTTGGCGCCCCTGGCGCACGACGCCATATTCCTCGACCTACCCCTGGCGCCGCTGTGCCGCGAGGACTGTCGGGGGCTCTGCCCCCAGTGCGGGGTGGACCTCAACGATTCCACCTGCGACTGCGCGGCACCCATCGACCCACGGTGGGCTACACTTGATGGACTCCAATTGAGTGACCCCGAGTTCGACGATTGATCCGTCGCCCACCGAAAGAGAAGATCGATGGCAGTTCCTAAGCGTAAGACCAGCAAGGCCAAGGGCCGAAGCCGTCAGGCCGCCAACTGGCGCCTGGAGAGACCGGCGCGCAGCGTCTGCCCGCAGTGCGCCACCTCGAAACTGCCGCACGTCGTGTGCCCGAACTGTGGTTGGTACAAGGGTCGAGTAGCGGTTCAGGTCAACTAACTTGACGTTGCCCATCGCCGTTGACGCGATGGGTGGCGACTTTGCGCCGAGCGAAATCGTCGCCGGCGCGCGTCGCGCCCTCGACGAACTCGGACTCGACGTTGTCTTAGTGGGCGTCCCCGATTTGATGGGTGACCCGCTGGGCCTCGAGGTCGTGGCCTGCACTGAGGTCATCGCCATGGATGACGACCCGGGCGGGTCGGTGCGCAAAAAGAAGGACTCCTCTTTAGTGCGCGCGGCCGAACTCGTGCGTGACGGTCGGGCGAGCGCCATGGTCTCAGCCGGTAACACCGGCGCGACGATGGCCTCGGCGCTACTGCGCTTTGGACGACTCCCTGGTGTGTTGCGGCCCTGTATCGCGACGCCCCTGCCGAATCCCGGCTCGACGCCGGCCATCCTCGTGGACGCGGGCGCGAACGCCGAGTGCACCCCTGAGATGCTCGTCCAGTTCGCTCAGCTCGGCACCGCCTTCGCCCAAGCTCACTACGGCATCGCCGAACCCAAGGTCGGCCTGTTGTCCATTGGTGAAGAGTCGACCAAGGGCACGCCGCTCGTGAAGGCCACGCACGCGCTGCTCGCCGCGACGCCGGGGCTGCACTTCGTGGGCAACGTCGAGGGCCGCGACCTGATTCCCAGTCCCGTCGACGTCGTGGTGACCGACGGCTTTACGGGCAACGTCGCGCTCAAGACCCTCGAGGGTGCCTTGCGTTTCGTCTTTTCGACGCTGCTGCGGGTGGTGGACACTAACGACGAGACGCGCGCCGCCGGAACGGCGCTGTTCGATCACCTGATGCCGGTCGTCAACGAACTCACGCCCGAGCGACAGGGTGGCGCGATGCTGCTGGGTCTCGAGGGAATCTGCGTCATTAGCCACGGTTCGTCGAACGCTACGGCGATGATGAACGGTATCCGGGTGGCCGGTGAGTTAGTGGCCGACGGGGTCGTCGATAAAATGCGACTCGCTATTAGACCTGTTGAGGGCTGAGATTCCTCGGGACTAGCCCCGAGAATCACTAGATTGGGAGTCGATAAAGGAGGGGTCATGAACGACGCTCAGGCGCCACTGACTCGGGCCGCAATTCTCACGCTCGTTACCGCACAACTCGCCGAAATCCTCGAGAAGAATCCGAGCGAGATCAGCGAGGACGCGAGTTTCTCCGACCTCGGAGCTGACTCGCTCGCGCTCATTGAACTCGTTGAGGCGCTCGAAGAACACCTCTCAACCAACGCCGCGGGCTTTCACATCGACGACGAAGATCTCGAAGGATTGACCTCGGTGCGTGACGCCGTCAACTACGTGGCGAACAAGCTGCAGGTCGCCTAGGGGCTCGTGAGCCTCGCGGTCTCTTCACTCGCCGACCTGGCCGCGCGCGTGGGCCTGTCGCCCACGAGCGTGCACTTGACCACGGCAATGACGCACTCGAGTTTCGCGGCCGAACACGGCGTGACGTCAAACGAACGGCTCGAGTTCCTCGGTGACGCGGTGGTGGACCTCGCGATCGCCGACCTCATCGTGCGTGACCACCCCGAACTCGACGAAGGTGGCGGCTCCCTGGTGCGCTCCAAGGTCGTCAATGAAGCCTCGCTCGCCGACGCGGCGCGGGTGCTCGCGCTCGGCGCGGTGGTGCGGGTGGGTAAGGGTGTCCACAAGGAGAACGGCCGCGAACGTCCGTCGCTGCTCGCCGACGCCTTCGAGGCGTTGG
This sequence comes from Acidimicrobiales bacterium, assembly GCA_025449805.1. Taxonomy (GTDB): domain Bacteria; phylum Actinomycetota; class Acidimicrobiia; order Acidimicrobiales; family RAAP-2; genus RAAP-2. The sequence continues at coordinate 5,143 of JANWIR010000098.1, forward strand.
TCGCGGCGATTTACCTCGAGCGTGGGTACGAGCCCGCTCGCGACTTCGTCCAGCAAGCGTTGGGTGAGGGCGTCGTGCGCGCCCTGAAAGAACCCGGCGACGTCGACCCGAAGACGCGACTGCGCCAATGGAGCGAGTCGCGCGGGCGCGGCACGCCACGCTACGAGGTCACCGCCGATGGTCCCTCGCACGACGTGACCTTTGAGGCCCGTGTGTTTTTGGGTGACGAGCACTGGGCGGTCGGTCACGGACGCTCGAAGAAAGCCGCGGAAGCCGCGGCCGCCCGACGAGCCTGGGAGCGACGCGATGCCTGAGTTACCCGAAGTCGAAACGGTGCGTTCGTCTCTCGCGCGTGACCTGGTGGGCAAGAAAGTGAAGTCAGCGGCCGTTACGAACGGTCGCGTGGTGCGCCGACACAAGTCGGCCAAGGAGTTTCGCGGGTTGCTCGAGGGTCACACCATTAAGAGCGTCGAGCGGCTCGGCAAAAACCTGGTCATTGGCCTCGACAACGCGTCACACCTCGTCATCCACTTAGGCATGAGTGGGCAACTCCTCCGCGCGAAGGGACCCAAAGACCCTAAGCCCAAACACACCCACGTCGTGTTCACGTTCGCGCCGGCCGGCGAACTGCGCTACGTCGATCCGCGAACCTTCGGCGAGTTGTACGTCTCAACACCCCCGAGCGAGGGGGAACCGGTCGAGGTTTCGAAGTTCGCGCGCCTGTCGATCGGTGGGGAGGGCCTGGCGCTGCGCAAAGTGGTGCCCGAGTTAGCCCACCTCGGACTCGATCCATTGGAGGACCAGATTGGTTGGGATCGTCTGGCCGCGGTGTTGCGTTCGCGCACCACGCCGCTCAAGGCGGTACTCACCGATCAAGACATCATCGCCGGAATTGGCAACATCTACGCCGACGAGATTCTCTTCGCCTCGGGACTGCGCTTTGATCGACCGTCGGACTCGCTCTCGACAATTGAGATTCGACGTCTGCACCGCTCAACGATCGAGATCTTGAATGAGGCCATCAAACACGGTGGTTCGACACTCGATGACGAGCAGTTCGTTGACCCCGACGGCAAGCCCGGTGGCCACCAAGCGTTCCACCAGGTCTACAATCGCGAAGGACTGCCCTGCTTCGAGTGCCGCACGCCGATTGAGCGGGTCGTCTTTCGCCAGCGATCGACATTTTTCTGCCCCAAGTGCCAGAGCTAATTCTGGTCGGCTTCGCCGCGATTGCTAGCGTCATTGCGTGTTTCTGAAGCGTCTAACCATGAAGGGCTTCAAGTCCTTCGCCGATAACACCGTTCTCGAGTTCGAGCCCGGCGTCACCGCGGTCGTTGGACCCAACGGTTCGGGAAAGTCCAACGTGGTCGACGCCGTCACCTGGGTCTTGGGCGCGCAGAGTACGCGCGCGCTTCGCAGCGCGCGCATGGATGACGTGATCTTCATGGGCACCGCGAATCGCGCGGCGCTGGGGCGCGCCGAGGTGTCGCTCACCTTGGACAACTCCTCGAAGCGTCTGCCCATCGACGGCGCGGAGGTGACGATCTCGCGAACCCTCTTTCGTAACGGTGACTCCGAGTACGCGATCAACGGCACGACCTGTCGCCTTTTAGACGTCCAGGAGTTACTCGGCGACTCGGGCGTGGGCCGTCAACAGCACATGATTATCGGTCAAGGTCAACTCGACGCGATTCTCAACTCCAATCCGGAAAATCGCCGCGCGGTCATTGAAGAGGCGGCCGGTGTGCTCAAACACCGTCGGCGCAAGGAACGCGCCGAGCGACGCCTGGCCGCGACCCAGGAAAACTTGGAGCGCCTCGGCGACCTCGTGCGTGAGGTTCGCCGTCAAATGCGTCCGCTCGAACGCCAGGCTGCGTCGGCGCGCAGTTTCGCCGACGTGGAGCACGAACTGCGCGCGACCCGACACGCCCTGTTCGCCACCCGCCTGGCCGCGTTTGAGGCTCGACGCAGCCAACTCGAGACCGAACTCGCCACCGCCAGCGAGCGCGAGCGCGCGCTACGCCACGACGTGTTAACCCTCGACGCGCAGGCCTCGGCGGCCGCCGCGGAGATGTCCTCGCGCCGCGAAGAGTTGCTGGCCTCCTCACTGGGCAAGCTCCAAGGTCTCGCCGAACGCACGCGCGGTACGGCGTCACTGATTGCCGAGCGCGAGCGGGCGTTGCGCCAGGCCCTGGTCGCCTCGGCCGACGAGAACGTCATCGCGACCCTCGAAGCCGACGCCGCGCATCTGGTCGAGGACCTCGTCGCCTTAGAGGGCGACGAGCGTGCGTTGGTCCCGCGCCGCGACGAACTCGACAGCGCGCGACGCGCGCTCGACGTCGCCGAAGCGGATTTCGAGGAACGCTTCGCGGGTGATCCGTCCCTCGACGAAGCGCAACTCGTCGCCGCGCGTGAGCGTCTCGTGCTCTTGGAGCGTTCCCTCACGACCTTGCGCGAGAACGCCGAACGCGCACGCGCGAGGTTGAGCCAGAACCAGGCGCGCGCGCAGGCCGGTGAGG